>JBDSKE010000152.1:0-29620 GCA_039917105.1 Candidatus Eiseniibacteriota bacterium
ACCCATTGCACGAAAACGAACTGGGAGACCCCCATCATCGTCGCCAGGCCGATCATGCTGTTCAGGAATGGGTGGGCTGCGAGATACAACAACACCCCGCCCGCGACGAACAATCCGATGATGCTGATGACGCGCCAAGGGGAGGGCAGCCCAAGCAGGAATCGAGGCACCGCTCCGGTATCCTCAATCTCCTCATGGCTCTTGGGAGGAATACGATTGAGGGTGAATAAATAGGCGGCGTAGATCGTGAGCAGCACTCCAGCGTCGACCAGACCGAGCGAGCCCTTCCACAGGATGAAAGCGAAATAGAGCAGCGCTGGGGTCAGGCCCACGACCTCGACCGCATGTTCCTGTTCGAGTTGGATCTCCGTGAAGAAACCCGCTTCGCCACGCCGGCGCCGCGCCAGTGCATGCACCACCCAGATCATGGGCCAGCCGAGCCCGGTGAGCAGGCGCAGGGCGCCGGTGAAGTTCGCGGTCATGAGCGGGATGTCCTGGTTCCAGGCGATCACGGCTTCGACTGCGAACTCGGGCAGGACCTGGATCCAGGCGAGAAGCGCCAGTGCGAGCCCCTGCGAAATGTAGAATTGCGCGGCCTCCGCGGCCCAGGCCACGATGAAAGCGCTCGATAGCACCGTGGGGAATGTCCACAGCGCCGAGAACGCTGTGCGCCGGGTCTCTTCGGAGTTGAGATCGGGTCCGAGCATGGGGCCCATCTGCGAGGGAGTGGCACGACGAGCTTGCGAATGGAAGAAGCCGACGGATACTGTGTCAGCCTCATGCCATCGTCAAGACCTCAGCCCCCGCCGGGCATCGGGAATCGCGCGCTGGAGCGAGGGACGCGCGCACTTTGTCGTTTCGCTGCAGCGATGTCGCGACGCGAGTTCGCTTCGGCGGCGCGCGCGCTGCGCGCTGCCCGTGCCGTACGCGTCCCGAGACGCGCTGCCGAGGAGTGCGCGCTCATGCTCGTACTGTATGCGGGATATCCCGGCGCGCTCGAGGGCCTGCGGGTCCTGCACGATACCTGGCCCGGTCGCACCAGGGCGCGCGATGTGGGCGCTCCTTCGGCCTGGCGCACCAAGGGCAAGCGCCTATGCGCGCGCATCTATGGGCCGGCCTATCCCAAGCTTGTGGCGGCGGTGGGGACCCTGCATCCGGATCTTGCGACCTGGATGATCGAACACGGCTATGGGCGCGTCCTGGCGCGGGGCGGCCTCACAGTGCGTGCACGCGAACTCGTCACGGTATCCGCCCTGGCGGCCCTGGGGTGGGAGCGCCAACTCGTGAGCCATGTTCTGGGCGCCCGCCGGGTGGGCGCCAGCATTGCGGTCGTGGGAGAGGCGCTCCGGATCGGTGCGGCGCACGGGGACGCGACGGCACAGGCCGTGGCGGCGCGCACCTGGGACCGGGCAGGACGGACGGGGGCATTGGCAGGGACCCCTCGAGTCGCCTCGGCGAAGCCTGCACCCAGACGCAAGTCGCTGCATCCCAATGCGACCGGGCATTGACCCTGTGCAACCCCACCCCTAGGATGCGCCGCGCATGTCCCACTCCTGTCGCGTAGTCCCCGACGCCGTCCATTTCAATTCAGTTCAGAGGGCGGAGCACGCTCGATGAGTTTGCGCACGCTGGTCCTGCGCGCCCGCGTGACTCCTCACGCCGAGGCACCCTTCGACCGGCTGCTGGATCCGTTGA
This sequence comes from Candidatus Eiseniibacteriota bacterium, assembly GCA_039917105.1. Classification (GTDB taxonomy): domain Bacteria; phylum Eisenbacteria; class RBG-16-71-46; order RBG-16-71-46; family RBG-16-71-46; genus CAIXRL01. The sequence goes on from JBDSKE010000152.1 coordinate 1,696, forward strand.
CCGATGACCTGTTGACGCGTGGCCCCGTCGCGAGCGAGCGATTCGCGGGGCACTGGACGGACACTGCGGCCCTGACTGCGTTGGCCCACCGCAAACGCGCACCGCTCGATCCCGCGCTCGCCCGCGCTCTGTCCTCCTACCACCTGCGCCTGGGGGCCTCTTCGGCCTCACTTGCCAACATCGAGCGTTTGGCCCGCGGTGAAGTCGTTGCGGCGGTCGCGGGCCAGCAGCCCTCGCCACTGGGCGGACCACTGTTCTCCTTGCACAAGATCGCTGGCGCAATCGGCTTGGCCGCCGCAGTCACGCAACGCACGGCGATTCCATGCGTTCCGTTATTCTGGATGCATGCTGAGGATTCCGACTTCACCGAAATCCGCGGGGCGACGGTTTCGGACGCCGAGCTTGCCGTGCATGATTTCTCGTTGCCCGCCGATGCGCACAGCGACGGCGGCATCGTTGGCAACATCTCGCTGGTGCAGGTGGACACGCTCACGGAACAAGCGCTGGCGCATTGGCAGGGGCTGCCCGGGCACGCTGGGGTGGTCGCGTTGTGGCACAGCGCACGCAGCCGCGCCCGCGACCTCGGCGAGGCGGTCAGCGCGCTCATGATGGGCATATTCGCTGAGCAGGGGTTGGTGGTCGTGGACCCGCGCCTGCCAGAGTTCCGCGCGGCGGCACGGCCCATCATCGATCGCTACCTTGCGAACGCGGAGTCGTTGCAGGCCGCAGCGGTCGCGGCCGGTGCCCGTCTCGAGCAGATGTCGCAACGGCGGGCCTTGAGCGACGCTTCGCTCGACTCCTTCGTATTCGAGATCGTGGATGGACACCGCCGCAAGATCGCGGCCCGCGAAGCGCGCGAGCGTGGCGCCTCGGCAGTGCTGTCACCAAGCGTCGCGCTTCGACCCGCTGTGCAGGATGGGGTGTTCCCGACCGTGGCCATGGCGTGCGGCCCGGGTGAGATCGCATACCTTGCGCAGTTGCGGGAGGTGTTCGCGGGCGTCGGCGTCGAACCTGCGCTGGCCGCGCCGCGATTCGGCGCCACCTGGTTACCCCCGCAGGCCATCGAGTTGCTTGATGCATCCGGGTGCGATCCTTGGGCCCTGGTCGCAACCACTGACGCTGTGCTCGCGGCCCACGCCGAGACGCTCGTCCCACCCGATGTGGCCGAGACTCTGCGCGGCGCTCAGTCGGCAGCCATGTCGGGACTGCAGCGCGTTGCGGAATCCAGCCGATCGCTGGATGCGAGTCTGCCGCAGATGGTGGAGTCGGCGCGTGCCAAGGTGGATTTCCAATTCGCTCGTCTGCACGAGGGTTTGATCGCCAAAGTGCGCTCGGGACTCGACCGTGCGCATCCCGGCTGGCGACGATTGCGGTATGTACTGCTGCCGGGCGATAAATTGCAGGAGCGTCGCTTGGCTTCGCTCGAGCCGATTGCGCGGCGCGGGCCTGTGGTTGCTGCCGAACTGGTCGAACTCGCAACCGAGCATGCGCTGCGAACCAGCGCCGGCCAACACGAGCACCATTTGTTGGAGGCGTGATGGACGCGTTGTTCTTCGGGGCCCATCCGGACGATGTAGAGCTCACCTGCGGGGGGCTTGCAGCACTGTTGGCCGCGAATGGGCACGCGGTCGCCGTGGTGGACTTGACGCGGGGTGAGATGGCCACGCGAGGGGACATAGAAGTGCGAGCGAGCGAGGCCGCCGACGCTGCCAAGGCGCTGGGCTTGGCGGCACGGACGAACCTTGCACTACCCGATGCCGGCCTGGATCGCCACGACCGTGCCCAGCTTGCCGCAGTGGTGGCGTGTCTACGTGAGCACCGACCCCGGCTGGTCGTGGCACCGTCGCGCCGTGATGCGCACCCGGACCACATCGAGGCATCCCATCTGGTCACGCGGGCGTGCTATCTGGCTGGACTGGCCAAGTACCCGGTGGCCGGCGAGCGCTTCCGACCGCAGCAGCTGCTGTATGCATTGTATCGATCAGGAGAGACCCCCCAGTTGGTCGTGGACGTGGGCGCGGTCTGGGAGCAGCGCATGGCCGCCCTGGCCGCGCATCGATCCCAACTTGATCCCGATGCGGGTTTGTCCACGTACCTGACCGCACCCGGGTTCATCGAGGAGGTCGAGGCGCGCGGGCGTCATTATGGAGCGCTCGCCGGCGTCCGTTACGGAGAGGGGTATCGCCTGCGTGGCCCCGTCGTCCTGCGCGACGCACGAGTGCTGTTGCATCACGAGGAATCCCGATGAGCGCCCGAGGGTCGCGACGCAAGCCCAGCCCGCCCATTCCGCCGAAATCCGCGCGCCCCCGGTTGCGCAGGCGCAAGATGCGGATCGGGATCAGTTGCTATGCGCATTTTGGTGGCAGCGGCGTGGTCGCCAGCGAGCTTGGGCTGGAACTGGCGCGGCGCGGCTTCGAGGTGCATTTCATTGCCAGCCGGCTGCCATTCAAACTGCGCAGTTTCGAGACCAATGTCTTCTTCCACGAATCGGCGCCGGCGTTCTATCCCGTATTCGAGGATGCGCCCAGCAACCTTGCGCTCGCCACCAAGATGGTCGAGGTCGCGGAGAACCAGAAGCTCGATGTCCTGCACGTGCACTATGCCATGCCGTTCGCCACGAGCGCCTACCTCGCGCGGCAGATCCTGTTGCCGCAGCAGTTGGGCGTGGTCACCACATTGCACGGCACCGACATCACAGTGGTGGGGGCGGAGCCGGCCTTCTTCCGCGTGACTCAGTTCAGCATCCAATCCAGCGACCGCATCACTTCGGTGAGCCGCTTTCTCAAGGAGCGGGCGCAAGAGGCTTTTGGGATCACCAAGCCGATCGAGGTCATCTATAACTTCGTGGACCCCGAGGTGTTCAGCCCGCATCGTCACGCACGGCTTCGCTTAGCGGGACCGGACACCAAAGTGCTCATGCACGCCTCCAACTTCCGCGCTGTGAAGAACATCCCGATCATCATCCAGACCTTCGCTGAGGTTCGTAAGCGCTTGCAGGCCAAGCTGGTGATGGTGGGGGACGGGCCGGAAAGGGCGGGGGCCGAACAGCTGGCGCGTGAGCTTGGAGTGCACCGTGACGTGCTCTTCCTGGGAAATCAGGACTGCATGGAGGAATTGCTTCCGCTGGCCGATATATTCTTATTGCCGAGCAGTTCCGAAAGTTTCGGCCTGGTGGCCCTGGAGGCCATGAGCGCCGAGGTGCCCGTCGTGGCGTCCAATGCGGGAGGCATCCCGGAAGTGGTCGAGCATGGGTTCACCGGCTTCTTGCACGATCCCGGCAACGTGGCTGGCTATGTGGCATCGTCGCTCAAGCTGCTCACGAATGAGCCGCTGCGTCGTACCATGGGTCGCCGCGGCCGACGCGTGGCGCGCGAGCGCTTCAGCGCGGACGAGATGGTCGAGAGCTATGCGAAGGTTTACGAGTCCCTGCGCTGAGCGGAGTGATCCCGGATGCTGGGCAAAACGAGACGATTGGCCATACTGGCAGAAGATAGCTTCACCGCGACGGATGCGAAGACCGCGGTGGGAGTTTTGCGTTACCGTCCGGAAGAAGTCGTGGCGGTGATCGATTCAACGCGCGCAGGACGCACTTCGCAATCCTGCGCAGGTGTCGGCGGAGATATCCCCGTTGTCGCCACACTCGAGGCCGCTGCCGAGTTCGAGCCCGATGGGCTATTGCTCGGGACCGCGCCCCACGGCGGGGCGCTGCCCGCGTCGTGGCGTGGAGTGGTGGCTGAAGCCTTGATGCGGGGCTGGGATGTCCTATCCGGGTTGCATGTATGCCTCGCGGACGATCAGGAGCTGGCAACGATCGCTGCTTCCAAGGGGTGTACCATCCTCGATGTGCGCCGCGCGCCGCTTTCGAGGCCGCTCGCAGCGCGTCGCGCGGCCCAGTTGCAAGCACTCGTCGTGCTCACGGTGGGCAGCGATTGCAATACGGGAAAGATGACCACGGCGCTGCAGTTGCGGTCCGAGCTGGAGAAGAAAGGGGCACGCACAGCGTTCGTGGCCACGGGGCAGACCGGCATCTTCATTGCCGATCACGGCGTCGCGATCGACGCAGTCCCGGGCGATTTCGCCGCCGGCATGGTCGAGGAGATGGTCTGCGAGGCGGGACGCGATGCCGACATCGTCTTGGTCGAAGGTCAGGGCGCCCTGCACCACCCCGCGTATTCGGGCGTCGCAATGTCATTGATGCATGGCGCCTGCCCGGATTCGCTCATCCTCTGCCACCAAGTGGGGCGAACGCACCTGAACATCTCGGACGCCGGTCCTGCGCCCCGGATCAAGTCGCTCTCTGAACTCGTGCGGGACCACGAGCGTGCTGCGGGCTGGATGCATCTGTCCCGTGTGATCGGCATTTCGCTCAACACGATGACCGTGAATGAGGACGAAGGTCGGCGCGCGGTGGAGCACGCACACCAGCTGACCGGCCTGCCGGTCGTGGATCCCGTGCGATTCAGCGCAGAACCGATCGCGTTGGCGCTCATGCGGCGCATGGAGGAGAGGAGACGCGATGCAGCTTCGGCTTGAGCCGCTCGCGCTGCGGACGCACTTCGCGTTCCGCATCGCGCACGGTTCGAAGCAGGAGTACCGCAACTTACTGGTGCGGATCGAGCACGACGGCGTGGAGGGCCTGGGTGAGGCCGCTCCTGCGCACTATTACGGCGAGACACCTGCCACGGTCGCGCTCGCAATCGAGACCTGGGCACCGCACCTGGGCGACGACCCGTTCGCACTCGAGGCGATCGGCGCGCGCCTCGATCGGGTGCTGCAAGGCCATGGTGCCGCCCGAGCCGCAATCGAGATGGCGCTGCATGATTGGATCGGCAAGAAGCTGGGTATCCCGGTGTGGCGTCTATTCGGGCTGGAGCCCGGTCGCGTGCCCATGTCGTGTGTCACGCTCGGGATGGCGCCCCGGGCAGAGATGCAGGAGAAGTTATCCACCGTGGCCGACTTCCCCATCCTGAAGGTCAAGTTGGGCTCGCCCGCGGACATCGAGAACCTCCGCTTCATCCGTTCCAGTTACGCGGGACGGTTACAGGTGGACGCGAACGCTTCATGGACCGCGCATGACGCGGTGCGCATGCTCGAGGCGATTGCACCGCTTCGGGTCGACCTGGTCGAGCAGCCCGTCGCGCGTGGGGACCTGGATGGGCTGTCGTTCGTCCGCGCTCGCAGCCCCATCCCCATCTTCGCGGACGAGAGTGCCCATCACCTGCACGACATCGCGCAACTGGCCGGCCGGGTGGATGGAGTCACCCTCAAGCTCATGAAGACCGGTGGGTTGCGCGAGATGCTGCGCATGGTCCACGCCGCGCGCGCGCACGGCATGAAAATCATGCTTGGCTGCATGGTTGAGTCGAGTCTGGCGCTGTCGGCGGCGGCGCAATTGGCACCGCTTGCGGATGTCCTCGACCTCGATGGCCACTGGTTGTTGGACGGGGATCCATTCATCGGCGCGCCGGGCGAGCGCGGCGAGATCCGCCTGTCCGATTCGCCGGGGCTGGGTGTGCGCCGGGCCGAGGCAGGGCCGGCATGAGTCGGCGCCTGCGCCTCTATGTTGCCGCGGTCATGCTCGCGGCGACAGGGCTTCTGGGCACGCATGTGCCCCAGGCCATGGCGGCGGAGTGGACGCATTACGTGGCATGGGTGGTCATCTGCCTGGTGTCCGAGACAATGTGGAGCGCGACCCTTTCCGGGAACGCCACTTGGAGTCTTTCGGCCACCGCCGGGCTCTCGGCCGTTGTCTTGTTCGGGCCAGCAGCAGGGATCTGGGTGTCGGCCGTGAGCACGCTCATCGCGGACCTGTTCGTGCTTCGCAAGCCTCTCGTCCGCGCGTCGTTCAATGCCGGACAGATCGCGCTGACCGTGTGGGCCGCGGGGATGGTGTTCCTGTGGGCCGGTGGCCCTGCGGCCATGCCGCATTCACAAGGAGCCGCCACCCTGAGCCATGATGTTTCGCGGCTCGTGATGCCATTCCTTGGGCTTCTCGTGACCTATTGGGTGATGAATCGGACCTTGGTCACTGTCGCGGTTGCCTGGTCCAGCGAGCGCAGCTGGTGGCGGACGTTGCGCGAGGACTGGCTGTACCTGGCGCGCCTCGAGGTGGACGCCGCGTCGTTCCTGCTGTGCCCGCTCATGGTCATCTCGTACACTGCGGTGGGGTATCCGGGCGTGCTGTTGTTCTACGCTCCGCTCTTCATGTTGTTCCAGTCTGATCGCCGTTTCGGCGAGCTCAAGAAAGCCGAGGAGCAGAACCTGCGCTCTGCGCGATTCGCCGCCAAGGGCGAACTGGCCGCCGAGATCGGCCACGAGATCAACAACCGACTCGTGGCAATCACTGCGCGCGCTCAGATGCTGCTCAAGGATTTTGAGCGTGCGCGGTACGACAACGCTCCGCGATATGCCTCGATCATCTTGGAACAGAGCAAACACATGGGAGTGCTCGCGAAGGGCCTGGCGGACTACACTCGCAACGAGGTCAATGTCGAGCCGGTGGACCTGAATGCCCTTCTGAAAAGCACGATTGAGTTCGTGAAGACGGAAACACGCTTCCAAGCCGTGGAGTGGGAGATCGAGATGGATCCTGCATTGCCCGAGATGCGCGCGGACCTGGGGCAGGTCCAAGGAGTGTTCATCAATCTGTTCGTGAACGCTGCCGACGCCATGGGCAAGCAGGAGACCCGTCGCGCCATCACCGTGCAGACCCGCCTCGACGAGCGCTCACGCGCTGCCAAGGTCGTGGTGAGCGATTCCGGCCCGGGCATCAAGCCCGAGAATCTGCCGCGCATGTTCGAGTTCATGTTCACGACCAAGCCTGATGGCCACGGCTTCGGACTCTCCACCTCACAACGCACGATCGAGAATCATGGCGGTCGCATGACCGTCGACAGCCCAGTCGGCAGCGGCGCGAGGTTCACGATCGTGCTTCCCTTGCAGGGGCCGGGGGTCTGACGCTGATCGATCCCGTCGCGCCGGGGCGCAGCGAGCCGGGCGTGCTGCCCATGGATCCCGCGACGCTGCCGCCGATTGCCACCGTGTCCCGGGTGGATTTCGGGGCCATCGTGCTGATGACCGATGACGGCAGAAGGCTGGATGCCACGGTCCCTGCGCGTTTGCGAGGGGCGAAGAAGGCTCTGGGAAACGCGGTCGTGGTGGGCGACCGGGTACATCTCGCATGGGAGTCCGATCGGATCGCGGTGCAGGCGGTGGAGCCACGGCTCAACGCCTTCTCGCGACGCGCGGCGGGAGAGCGCGAGGTCGAACAGGTGGTGGCGGTCAATCTCGATCAGGTCGTGATCGTGGCCTCGATGCGCCAGCCGGACCTGAAGCACGGCCTGGTCGACCGCGTCCTGGTGCAGTGCGAGCACGCGGGCATCCAAGCCCGGATCGCATTCAACAAGATCGACCTTGCCGACGCCGGTGAAGTGGAGACCGCGGTCGAGGATTATGCCGCAGCCGGCGCCATCGGACACGCCATGAGTGCCTCGCACGACTTGGGTCTCGATGTGCTGCTTGAGGCCTGCCGCGGTCGGCGAACCTTGTTCGTGGGACACTCCGGTGTGGGGAAGAGCTCGATCATGGCGAGAATCGCGCCCGGGCACGAACTGCTCACGGGCGATGTGAACACGGTGACAGGGAAGGGCCGTCACACCACCACGGCGGCGTTGTTGATCCGTCCCGAGCCCGGTTTGGAACTGATCGATACGCCGGGTGTGCGCGCCTTCGCGCTCTGGGGGGTGGACGCGGACACACTGCAGGAATACTACCCCGACATCCGCGAGCATCTGGGGCGCTGTCGGTTCAATGACTGTCGTCACGATCGTGAGCCGGGCTGCGGGCTGCGCGCCGTATTGGAGTCAGGCGCGATCCGCGAGCGGCGGTTCGCTTCGTTCCTCAAACTGCGAGCAGAGCTCGAGGGGGGGTATGAATGAATATCGCATCCGCCTTCAATCCTGCGCTGTCAGGGCTCGAGTGTGCCGCTTGTGGGGCGACCTGCGATCTGACGGAACCGCGCTCGGTCTGCCCGGTGTGCGCAAAACCATTGCTGGTGCGCTATGACCTGGGGCGCGTGCGCGCCGAACTGCCTCGCGAACAACTGGGCCGCTTCGGCAGTGACCTGTGGCGCTACCGCGCCGTGTTGCCGTTCGCTGCTGACTTCCCAACGGTTCGCCTGGGCGAAGGCGGCACACCGCTACTGCCACTGCCGCGTTTGGGTGAGAGCATGGGCCTGTCGAGTGTGTGGCTCAAGGCCGAAGCAGGCAATCCCACCCAGTCATTCAAGGCCCGCGGTCTGGTGATGGCCGTGAACGGTGCACTCGCATTCGGGGCACAAGGTATCGCCCTGCCCTCGGCCGGGAATGCGGGATCCGCCGCCGCCGCCTATGCGGCTGCCGCAGGTCTGCCGTGCCGTGTCGCGGTGCCGGAGGACACCCCCGAGGCCTTCATCCTGGAACAACAGGCCTTCGGGGCCGAGGTCATGCGGGTCAAGGGAACGATCGCAGATGCGGGCAGGGCTTTGGCGCAATGGGCGCCCCCGCCGCAATGGTGGAACGTCGCGACCTTCAAGGAACCCTTTCGGCTCGAAGGCAAGAAAACGCTCGGCTATGAGATCGCCGAACAACTGGGCTGGGAATTGCCCGATGTCATCCTCTATCCCACCGGCGGTGGCACGGGCTTGGTGGGGATGTGGCGGGCGTTCATCGAGATGCGGGAACTGGGTTGGATCAATGGCCCGATGCCGCGGCTCGTCTCGGTGCAGGTCGCCGGATGCGCCCCGATCGTGCGCGCGTACGAAGCGGGTGAGACCACGGCACAGCCTTGGCAGGACGCGCACACGGTTGCAAGCGGATTGCGAGTTCCCTCGCCCTTCGCGGATGCGCTCATCCTGCGTGCCGTGCGTGAATCCGGTGGGACCGCGATCGCGGTGAGCGAAGAGGATTTGCTCGACGGCATGAACGAGTTGGCCGCGCTTGAGGGTGTGTACGTTTGTCCCGAAGGCGGAGCCACGCTCGCAGCGCTGATCCACCTGCGTCGTAGCGCGGAAGTGCGCGCACAAGACCGGATCGTGTTGTTCGACACGGGCAGTGGTCTCAAGTACCCCGAAGCGTGGCGGATGGCCCTGGCCCGCAAAGGGATGGCGCGGGGTGCGTGAGCCAACCTTCCACATCCTGTCTGCAGACCGCTGCCGAGCATCCACCCAGTGGTGAGAGTACGACGCTCGGGAGGGTAGGGGCCGTGGCACGAATCAAGGGGGGAACGCGATGAGCCCCGTGTTCGTCCGCCGGGTGGAACTGCCGGTGCACGCCAGAATCGCGACCGCTTGGCACGAGCGCCCCGATACGTTCGAACGCCTGTCCCCCCCATGGCAGAAAGTGCGGAAGCGGGGCACTTCCCCTGGCATTGTCCTCGGAGCGCGCTACAGCCACACGCATGCATTCGAGCCCCTGGGAGAGCGCTGCATCCTCGAGGATCGCATCGACTACCAGCGACCATTCCCACCCTTGGCGCGGTTGGGGGGAGGTCCCAGCGAGAAATCGCTCGATGCGCTGTTCGCCTGGCGGCATCGTGTCACCCGATTGGATCTCGAACGACTCGCCGCCCGCGACGGACGCGCCTTCACCGTCGGGGTGACCGGGGCGAGCGGCATGATCGGCCGGGAGTTGATCACCTACTTGGGTACCCAAGGGGTGAATGTCAAACGATTCGTTCGTCGTGCCGCGCGCGGGCCCGGGGAGATCGCGTGGGATCCCGCGCGCAGCATCCTGGACCCTGCTGCGATGGTCGATGTGGATGCCATCGTGCATCTGGCCGGCGCCGGCATTGCGGACGCGCCATGGACCCCGGCACGCAGGCGCGAGTTGGTCGAGAGTCGCGTGCGGAGCACGGGGCTGCTCGCATCGCGACTGGCGAGAATGCCCGTGGGCCCGCGCGTGCTGGTGAGCGCATCGGCGGTCGGTTGGTATGGCGACCGCGGGGAAGCAGCGTTGGATGAGTCGAGCACGGCCGGTACGGGTTTCTTGGCGGAGTTGGGACAGGCGTGGGAGCGGGCGGCCCAACCCGCTGCCGAGGCGGGGGTGCGCATCGTGCATCCTCGGATCGGGCTGGTCCTGTGGCCAAGGGGCGGCGCGCTCACGCCGCTCTTGATGGCGAGCCGGTTCGGCGCAGGCGGACCGCTTGGCCATGGACGCCAATGGTGGAGTTGGATCACGCTGCATGACCTGATCGATTTGCTCGTTCGCGCGGTGGACGATGCCTCGCTCTCGGGCTCGTTCAATGCGGTTGCGCCCGAGCCTGTGCGCCAACACGATTTCGCACGCGCATTGGGGCGGGTCCTGCACCGTCCCTCGTTTGTTCCCGCACCAGCATTCGCGTTGCACGCATTGTTGGGCCGAGACATGGCGGACCAGATGTTACTTGGCAGCCAACGGCTCACCCCTGGCGTGCTGCTCGAGCGGGCCCACCCTTACCGGGACCCCCAGCTCGAGCCCGCGCTGGCGGCATTACTCGGTCGGGCGAAAGGAATGGCGGCGTGAACCCGACGCCAGCGGCGCTGCGGTTCACGGGCGTCAGCAAACACTACGCCCTGGGCGAAGGCCTGATTCATGCGCTCGATGACTTGACCCTCGAGGTCCCGCATGGAGCATTCGTCGCGATCGTGGGCCGCAGCGGCTCGGGCAAGAGTACGCTGCTCAACCTGGCGGCCGGGATCGATGTGCCCTCCAGTGGCGAAGTGTGGGTGGACGGTCGCGAACTCTCCAAGCTCTCGGACGACGACCTCACCCGCCAACGGCGCGACCGTGTCGGCATGATCTATCAGTTCTTCAACCTATTGAGCACGTTGTCCGTACGCGAGAATGTGGCGCTTCCCTTGCTGTTGCGAGGGGAACGCCGCACTGCAGCCCTGGCGCGGGCCGATCACATGCTTGGCGAAGTGGACCTTACGCATCGGGCCGATTCACGGCCGCACATGTTGTCCGGAGGCGAGATGCAACGGGCCGCCATCGCCCGCGCGCTCGTGCACGAGCCAGCTCTGGTCCTTGCGGACGAGCCCACGGGCAACCTCGATACCCGCGCGGCGGATCAAATCGTATCGCTTCTTGCCGACCTGGGGCGAGTGCACGGGGTGACCGTGGTGCTGGTGACGCACAGTCGCGAAGCTGCGGCGGCCGCAGAACGTATCGTCGAGCTACGCGACGGCCGCGTGGTCTCGGACGAACGCACCCCGCGATGATCACACTGGTCCGCTGGTTACTTGCCCGGCGACTGTGGCAGGAACGTTGGCGGACGTTGCTCACGCTGCTCGGCGTGGCACTGGGAGTTTCGGTATTCGTGAGCATCCGGTTGGCGAGCTTTTCGGCGCTCTCGTCCTTTGCCGAAACGGTCGACGCCGTGACGGGCAGGGCGAATCTTCAGGTGCAGAGCACGTCGGATGGTTTCGATGAGGCGCTCTATGCCCGGCTCGTACGGTGGCCCGGAGTCGTGGCGGCGGCGCCGATTGTGCAGGTCTCGGCGCTGGCCAAGCCCGGGGGCCCGATCCCCGGTGGGGCGCTCGAGTTCGATGCGCGCGGCGCCTACACCGAGAATCTCATGCTGCTGGGGCTGGACCCCTTGGTCGAGGCGCCGTTCTTGCGTTACGACCCCGCGACCGCCGCGCAGGTTGGGGCGAAGGGAGGTGGCGACCCGGCCGCCTCCATGCGATCGGCGCTGCGTCTGTTGGCGCAGCCCAACACGGTCGCCATTACCCGCACGCTCGCGAATCGGCTCCGCTTGCGCCTCGATGACACGCTCACCGTGCTGTCCTCGGGTATCCCTACACCATTGGTGATCGCGCAGGTGATCCAGAGCGAGGAGCTGCAACAGGCCATGGGCGGCAATGTCGCGCTCCTCGATGTTGCCACTGCGCAGGAGGTGTTCCACCGTTCGGGTCGGCTCGATCGGGTGGATCTGATCGTGGCGCCACAGGATCGCGACCGGGTGCGTCGTGAGCTCCAACAGGCGATGCCCGTCGAGGTCGCGGTGGATCTGCCGCAGACCCGTACGCGGCAGGTCGAGAACATGGTCCATGCATTCGAGCTCAACCTGACGGCGCTCAGTTTCATCGCCTTGTTCGTGAGCATGTTCCTGATCTTCAATGCAGTCGCCATGTCGGTACTGCGCTGGCGGCGTGAAGTGGGCATCCTGCGCGGGCTCGGTGTCACGCGCAGTGAGGTCACGGCGTTGTTCCTCACGGAAGGGATCGTGCTCGGCGTCGCGGGCAGCGCGATCGGCCTTGGAATCGGCACGGTGTTGGCGCGCGGCACGCTGCATGCGGTGGGGCAGACGCTCACCGATCTCTACCAGGTTCAACACGCCAACACCCTGCGACTCGATCCCGCGACTTACGGGATCGGTTTCGGACTCGGCGTGTTGGCCGCCTTCCTCTCGGCACTCCTCCCTGCGATCGAGGCGGCGTGGACGCCGCCAGGCGTCACCATGCGCCAGGGCATATTGCTCGAGGCCCAGCGACTTCCCATCAAGCGCCTGACGGCGACCGGGGTGGGAGCACTCTTCCTTTCGGCGTGGGTCGCGGCGTGGACGGTGCATCGGCACCAGCCGATGGGCGGCTTTGCCAGCGCGTTCCTGGTGATCCTGGCTTTCTCACTGTTGGCGCCTGGCTTCACGCTGACCTGCGAGCGGCTCGTGTCCGGCCCGGCAGGACGCCTCGGGGGCATCGAGGGCGCGCTCGGGGCGCGCTACCTGAAGGAGGCTGTCGCCCGCACGAGCGTCGTGGTCGCATCCCTCATGCTCGCGGTCGGCATGATGGTGGCCTTGTCCATCATGGTCGGGAGCTTTCGTCGAACGGTCGACACTTGGATTACTCAGACCATCCGAGGGGACCTCTACATCGAACCTGTCGGGCATCGGACGTCGCTTGGCGCGACCGTGCTTCCCGACTCGTTGATCGAGGCTGCTGGGCGCCTACCCGGCGTGATCGCGGTCGATACCTACCGTGCGACCACGATTCGCTTCGGCGATCGCTTGGCCTTCGTGGTCGGGGTCGACTTCGATGTGCAGGGCCGGCTGGGGAAGTTGGGGTTCGTCAATGGTGCGGACAGTCGTGCGGTCTTGTCCGGCGCCCTTGCCAGTGGCGCCGTCATCGTCACCGAGAGCTTCAGCCATCGTCACCGCGTCAAGGCGGGTGAGACCATCGAGTTGCGCACCCCGAGCGGTCCAGCCCGACTGCGCGTCGCCGGCGTGTTCTACGATTACAGCACGGATGCGGGGGCGGTGCTCATGGATCGGCGGCTGTTCGCGCGCTTGTGGAAGGACCCGCGCACGGAGAGCCTTGCGCTCTATTGTTCGAGGGGCGCCGATCTCGACTCGGTGCGCCGGGCGTTCGTCGCCCTTGCCGGCCCCCGACGCGTCTTCAGCATCACACCCAACCAAGCGCTCCGTGAACGGGTGCTCACCGTGTTCGATCAGACTTTTCGAATCACCTTCGCGCTCCAGCTCATTGCCGTCCTGGTGGCGGTGCTGGGTGTGGTCACCACGCTCACGGCGCTCATCCTGCAGCGCGGCCGTGAAATGGGCGTCCTGCGCGCAACCGGGGCCATGGTGGGACAGGTTCGCAAGATGGTCCTGATCGAAAGCGGACTGTTGGGCCTGATCGGATCCCTACTCGGGTGCGGCGCCGGCTTTGCCCTGGCGCTGTTGCTCGTGCATGTCATCAACAAGCAGTTCTTCGGGTGGAGCATCCGCATGAGCGTTGACCCCTGGGTGTTCGTGCAAGCGGTCGTCATGATGGTCGTGGCTTCAGTCCTGGCTGGGATTGGGCCTGCTCGCTCGGCGGCGAAGCGTGTCGCGGCCGAAGCCATGCGCGTGGACGCATGAGGCGAGGGTCGCGGTATGGGCTGATGTTCGTCTTGGTCTTTGCAGCAGTGGCCGCGGCGGGCACCGAGCGCTCCTCGCTTCGGAATGCCGAGGGCTTCCAATGGGCGGTGCCTCCCTATGCATTCGAGTTCCCCAGGGACCATGCGTCGCATCCGCGGTTTCAGACCGAGTGGTGGTATTACACCGGGCACCTGAGCTCGAAGGCGCAACGATTCGGTTACGAACTCACATTCTTCCGCGTCGGGCTGCCACGATTTCGCGCCCAGAGTCCCTCCGCGTGGGCGGCCCGTGATCTGGTGTTCATGCATCTGGCTCTGACCGAAGAGTCCGCCGGACGATTCCGGCACCACGAGTCGGCGCGACGGGCGTCCCTGGATCTCGCGGGTGCGGACAGCACGCGTTACCGAGTGTGGCTCGGGGATGCGTTCGCAGGATTCGCCGCGGATGGAGTCACGCACCGGTTACGCGCGGCCGGCCCGACATTCGCAATCGACTTGTCGCTGGTGAGCGGTAAACCGCCGGCCATCCATGGGGAGAACGGCGTGAGCCAGAAGTCCCCCGGACGTGGCAACGCCTCCCACTACTATTCGCTCACCCAACTGGCAACGACGGGCGTGTTGGTCCGGGACGGCGACACGCTCCAAGTCGAGGGACGATCGTGGATGGATCACGAGTTCGCCACCAATGGAATGGCCGCCACGCATGCAGGCTGGGATTGGTTCAGCGTGCAACTGGACGATGGTCGCGAGCTGATGCTGTATCAACTGCGCCGCAGGGGTGGCACGGTGGAGCCGCTCTCCCACGGCACCCTTGTCGAACGCGATGGCCAGACGCGCGCCCTTGAACTCGCGGAGTTCCACATCGAGTCAACTGGGCGTTGGACAAGCCCGAGAACGGGCGCCGTGTATCCCAGCGGCTGGGTGCTGCGCGTGCCCTCTATAGCCCTGGAGATCACCCTCGAACCCACGCTCAAGGACCAGGAGTTGGTCGTTCCGAGCATGGGCGGCGTGGTCTACTGGGAAGGCAGCGTAAGGTTGAAGGCCGTGAGCCGCGGTGTCCCAGTGCAGGGGACTGGCTATGTCGAGCTCACGGGCTACACCGGCCGAGCGCCGTTCTGAGCTTGGTTGCACTACATGCGCATGCCCGCCAATCTGCGCCGCATGTGTCCGATCCCGCGCATCGTCATCGATGCAGATGCCTGCCCCGTGAAGGACGAGGTGTATCGCGTCGCTGAGCGCTATGAGTTGCCGGTGCTCCTGGTCGCGGCTTCGTGGATGCGCGTTCCCGCGAGCGCGCGTGTCTCACTCGAGGTCGTGGATCAGGGTTTCGATGCGGCGGATGACTGGATTGCCGAGCGAGTCGGTCCCGGCGACATCGTGGTGACCGCCGACATCCCATTGGCCTCGCGGTGCCTTACGCAAGGGGCATACGCGATCAGTCCCTCCGGCCGACCGTTCACGGAAAGCAATATCGGTGATGCGCTGGCCACGCGCGAACTGCTATCGGAGTTGCGCGGGGCGGGCGAGATCACACGCGGCCCGGCGCCGTTCCAGGCGCGCGATCGCTCGCGTTTCCTCCAGGCCCTGGACGCCGCCGTTCATTCCTTATTGCGGGCCTGACAGTCAGGGGCATTACTTTCCGCATGGACCGAAGGCTGCGGGTTCGTTAGTCTATTCGGGTGCGAACCCCATTCCTGATGGCTGCCGCCCTTGCGCTCGTCGCCGGTTGCTCTTCGGCCCCGGGCCCACAGGCTCCCGTTCCGCCGCCCGCAGTCGACGCAGCCCCAACTTCCGCCCAGCTCATCGCGGGAGCCGCGGATTCGGTCAACTCGATCCCGGGATCGGCGGATGCGCTGTACATCTATCGGTTCAAGCAGATCGAACCCGGTAGCTCGAGCTTCACGTTCCGCGACCGGGACCTCTCGTTCGTGTTCCGGCCCACGCCTTCGGCATTGTACTTCCGGGTCCAGAACCTCCAAGGACGTCCAGTCACCATTGACTGGGATAAGTCGAACTTCGTCGACCCGGACGGGCGCGGCGGCAAGGTGGCGCACAACAGCTCCCGTTGGCGGAACCGGTTCACCCCGCAGGCCCAATCCCAGGTGCCGGCTCAAACCGAGTACAGCGATTTCACCTTCCCCATGGACTTCCTGCTCGACCCCGGCACCGCGCAGACGACCGAGATCGACTCTCAGCCGCGCCGTGCGCTCCTCACCGAGGACCAGACCGCCGTGACCAATGCCGGCCGCATATTCGGGGTGGACCTCGCGTTCCTTGTCGAGGGACAGCCGCGCACGTATACATTCCGCTTCCAGGTCGCCAGCGTCATTCCGCGCTGAACCCGTGACGACCGGTATCACCGATGCCCGCAGGATGACGGTCGCGCGGACGTTCGCCATTGCAGCTTTCACGGCACTGGCCCTGCCCGCGGTCGTCCACGCGCTTTCGTTCCAACCGATCCGTCACACACGTGCGCAAATGGAGTCGGCCCTGGGCGAGGCACCGCGCTGGCGATTCGTTTACGGCACGCGCGTCGCAACGGCCGAGCCCCTCCTGCGACAGCGCGCGCTGATGTTGGCCCGGCGGCTGTTCGGCGGAGATTCCACCCAAGTTGAGGCGGATCGCGATTTGACCGAAGCCGAGCTGGCGGCAAATTCGGTGATGTTGCTGGGCAGTCCGCGCGAGAATCTCTGGACCGGCCGCCTCGCACCTGCGCTGCCCGTGCGATTCACCGAACGAGGGTTCGAATGGCAGGGGCACTCGTATGAAAGGCCCGGCGACGTCTTGCATCTGTCCTATCCCAACCCATTGGCCCCGCGGCGCTTCGTGCTCCTGATCGCGGGCAACTCGGTCCAGGCGATGGTCCGGCGCGGCGGATTCATGTTCGGCGGCGAGGACTATCGCATCGTTCGTGAGGGCGAGTTGGCGCGCTCAGGAACATTTGCACAGGCTTCTACGGCCCCGTGGCGGTACGACGCGGCCCTCGATCGCGACCGCGAGGCGGAGCGGTCGCATTACGCGGCGGGGCTGCGCGCGCAGGGGGGCGCATCCCTACAGGTGCGGGCACCGGCCGGGATGGCGATGGCGGCGCAGGTGGCCTCCGCTGGGATAGCGCTGCTATCGCGGATGGACCGCGCAGGTTTGGCGGCGCCGGCCAGGGCCAGCCCGATCACCCTCACCCTCTATCGCTCGCTCGAGGCGAAGGGTGTGCTCACGCGGGACACGCGCCCCGAACATCTCGAGGGAAACGATGCTCACGCGGCACCCCAGAATGGGCATGCCGGGTTGGATCTCTGGAGCATCGCCGCAGCACGTCTGGGACAATTGGGGGGGCGGCAGCAATCGCGGTTCCTCGAGCCGGCGGGGGTCTGGTGTGCGGCGCGCTTCGAGGGAGAGTCGTTGGATCGCTCCCTCGCGCGGCTTTACTCCGGGCGCCTGTTGCCCACCGCGAGCGAAGCGGCTTCGCGCCCGTCACGTTGGCGGTCGCCCTTGGTGTGGACCCCCGCCCGGGCGCTCTTGATGCGCTCGGTCTGGGAGACCGCCGCGCCATCCCAACGCAGGCCAGCCCTGTCCCAGCTCCTGCGCGCCGACCCACCTGGCACACTCGACAGTCTGTGCCGTTTCGTACAACTCGATCCCCGCCGTGTCGGGGCGCGTTACCAGCGGTTGGCGGATTCCCTCGCGCGCCATGGGCAGCAAGCACTCGCGTTGCAGGGACCGCGACCGTGGCGGTTGGCGGACGGCTTCCAACGCGGCGTATGCCTGGCCCATTCCGTCAGCCTCGAACACGGCTATCTCTCGGCCGAATGCGGTCGCGAGCTGACTGGATTGCAGCGCATGGGCGCCAACTGGGTCAGCATCACGCCGTTCGGCTATGTGCCCTCATTGAACACGCCTGAGATCTTCCCCAGTTCCAGCGGGGGCCCCGACGAGGAGAGTGACGAGGCGGTCGCGGAGTGCGCCGCGCGCGCGCGCGCGAATGGGCAGCGGGTCTGGCTCAAACCCCATCTGTGGACGAGAGGTTGGGTCGGGGATCTGGCCTTCACCCCCCAGGGCTGGGAACAGTTCTTTGATCGCTACCGCGAGTTCATTCTGCACTGGGCCTTGTTGGCGGAGCGCGAAGGCATGGACGGATTGTTCGTGGGGCACGAACTCGTGAGTAGTACGCGCGCCCATCCCCAGAAGTGGCGCGCCTTGATCGCGGATGTGCGCCGCGTCTACAAGGGGAGTATCAGCTACGGCGCCAACTGGGATGAAGTGCAGCGCATCGATTTCTGGGACGCGGTGGACCTGGTGGGGGTGAGCTTCTACTTCCCGCTCGCCGAACGCCCGACGCGCGAGCCGGCTGTGTTGCGGGTGGGCGCCAGGAAAGCACTCGCAACGCTCAAACCCATCGCGGCACGCACCGGCCGGCCCGTGTTGCTCGCCGAGGTGGGCTACGCGCCGATGGCCGCTGCCGCGGTCCGTCCTTGGGAGGAGGGGGAGGGTCCACCCGATCTGGAAACGCAGCGCGCTTGCTACGCGGCGGTGATCGACGCGATGGAACCCGAGGACTGGATCGCGGGCGCGTTCTGGTGGAAATGGTTCACCAGTTCGTCCATTGGTGGGCCCGCCGATGCGTCGTTCACTCCGCGTGGAAAGCCCGCCCAACAGGTCCTCGAACGCGCGCTGCAGGACTGGCAGGGGCGCCCGGTGCGGGTCCCGGCCGCTGGCTCGCGCTAGCGCGGCACGACGCGCAATGGGCTGCGACGCACGCGCCATTGGCGGCGCAAACTCTCGATGCCGGCTGCCGCATACACCACGACGAGTGGCTCAACTGGCACCCGCATCCTCAGGGCGCCCCAGTAGAGCATTGCGCCAAGTGAGAATGCGCCGATCACCAGCAGTGGCAGCGACTGGTACAGCCGTCGCGGCCCGCGCAGGCTGAAGCCGACGCCAACCACCGCCAACGGCAGGCTGAGCAACGACCATACAAAGAGCGGATCCACCACACCGAGGAATCGCGAGAGCGGGGAATCGCCGCGCGCCCAGTGGCCCGTGTCGCCGCCCTCGGCCCTTAACCGCCAGAACCGCGCCAGCTTCTTCGCGGCCATCGCGGGGACTTGGCTCCACCGATCGGCCAGGAAATCGCGCGCCATGCGCACCGAAATCACATCGATCTCGTGCTCGGTGCGGCCGCGGAAATGGCTTGCATAAGGCTCGATGCCATAGACGCTGGTGGCCCCGCCCTGAAGCCGGGGGTCGTCCCACACGATTGGATTGTTGGCGTCGAGAAATGACCGGCCGCCGCCGGTGGTGACGGGGATGACGGCCTGGAACTCCACAGCGTTACGCGCGGTCCACGGCCCCACCGCGAGCACCACCCCGAGGGCGAGCAGCGACAGTTGCCGCGCTCTCTCGCGACCGCCGACGATGAGCCCGAG
The DNA here is from genome assembly GCA_039917105.1 of Candidatus Eiseniibacteriota bacterium. GTDB lineage: Bacteria > Eisenbacteria > RBG-16-71-46 > RBG-16-71-46 > RBG-16-71-46 > CAIXRL01. The sequence goes on from JBDSKE010000152.1 coordinate 20,993, forward strand.
GGGCCACCAACTCCACAACGCCACCAACACGGGTAGCGGTAGCGCGGTCGGGCGAGTGAGCGCCGCGAGGCCCCACAAGAGTCCCGCACCGAGTGCGCGCGCTCTGCGTGGCGTCTTCACCCATTCGGCAGTGACGAGCAGGGCGAGCAGGAGCGTGAGACAGAACAGGGTCTCGGTCAGCAGGTAGGCTGAGAAGAATACGAGCAGCGGGTGCACCGCAGCGAGCCAGCCGGCGGTTCGGCCGACGTGGCCACCGAACAGCGAATCCCCCAGCGCTCGGACCAACAGCGGCACCAGAGCGCCAAATGCACACTGCAGCAACAAGGCCGCGAAGAACTGATGACCCACAGCGCGGTACAGCAGACTGACTGCGTAAGGCAATACCGGCGGCACGAAGGCCGTGGGGTAACGGCCGCTCGCCCCCTCGAGCATGAACCCCAGCCCACGGGCCAGATTCCACGCCACGTTGTCGTACGAGACGGCGTCGCTCGAAGGGATTGCACCCGGTCCCATAGCGAGCCAGGTGTAGGCGGCGCGCAGGGCGAACGCGACCATGACCAAAGCAAAACCTTCGATGGGGAAGGTTCGCGGTTCACGGCGTGGGGAAGCAGACGAAGGATGGGTCGAGATGCGTTGGATCATCGCGCGCTCAGCCTAGCAGACCGCCCGAAACCTCGCGCTTTCAGCTTGCACGCTGCACGGGGTGCACCCCGGCACGAACGCCCCACACCCGCACGGTGCGGTACGGGCATCTGAAAACTCCCTGTTTCCGCGGCGATTACGCGCGAACGCGCGAGGCGCACATTCCGTGGCAAGCCCGTTGCTCAGATATTTTCGCGTCACAGCCGGAGTTCAGTCCGAGGTGTTCGCAGGTTCTGATCGCGCAACGTCGGTGTCGCCTTGGTACGCGATCGGGTGATTCAGAGGAGGTTCGCATGGACCACGACATCCCCAAACGCCGCGTGCCCGTGACGCTCTGGTCGCAGGACCTGCGCGGCGCGGAAGGGCACGTGTTCCTGGATCTGGATCCTGCGGGCAGCCAGCATCAGACGGTGCTTGCGCGGCTCAATGAATCGTCGCGATTCCTGCCGGTCGCCGTTGGGCCGCAGGGCCGCATCGAATTGCACCACAAGGCGCGGTTGATGCGGGTCACAGCGGAGCCTTCCGTTCTGCAGAGCGACGTGTTCACCCGCGGCTTCAAGCCGTGGCGCGAAGAGGAGGCAGAAGTATGGCTGTCGGACAGCACCGCGGTGTCCGGACGTGTGTGGATGCCCTTAGAGCGTCCCACCCAGCGCATCTCGGATTTCATGAATCAGAGAGGCTGGGATTTCTTCGTGCTCCTGGCGGGTCGCGAGGTGCAGCTGGTGAATTCCGCAGCAGTGGTACGAATGGCTCTCACGGAGTGCGCCGGGGCACCCCTGGTCCTGCGAGATTCCCGGATGGGCGTTGAGCCCGTGTGGCACTCGGTCACCCCGAACTGATCACCCTTATGAGGCCTTCATGATCTGATTCAGTGGCCCGCCTTCGAGCGGGCGTGAAGCGGGACTCTGAGCCCGCATGCATTGACGGCCAGTATCCGGACCTCATGCGTTCCGGCCTGGCCGTCGGTCGTTCCCCCCGGGTAATAGTGCTTCCCGTTTCGCGCCACATGCGGCCGGAGTGATACTGTGCTCGGCATGCCATCCCCATTCCGCGCCGCATTCGTACAAGGTCGCCCGTCCTTCGGGCGGACTGAAGAGAATCTCGAGCGCGGGCTCGCGCTCGCCGAGCATGTCGACGCCGATCTGGTGGTGCTTCCCGAGCTCTGGTCCACCGGCTATGTGTTCTCCTCCCGAGCCGAACTGGCGCAGCTTGCCGAGGATCCCGAGTCCGGCGCGACTGCCCGCGCGCTCAAGGCTGCGGCTCGCCGAACCAAGCGGTGCTACATCGCCGGCTTTGCCGAAACGTCCCGAGGGAAGCACTACAACAGCGCCATGCTCGTGGGCCCTCAGGGGGTGCGTACGGTCTACCGGAAACTGCATCTGTTCGAGCGTGAGAATGAGTGGTTCGAGCGGGGTGATCTGCCTCTGTCGGTGCACGCCGTGGCCGCAGCCCGAGTGGGACTGCTCATCTGTTACGACTGGCGGTTCCCCGAAGCGGCGCGAGTGCTCGCACTGCAGGGCGCCGATGTGATCGCACATCCCTCGAACCTGGTGTTCCCGGGAGCGCAGGATGCCATGCGCGTTCGGTCGATGGAGAATCGCGTGTACGCGATCACCGCGAATCGCACCGGCACCGAGAAACGTCCGGGGGGGACTGTGCCCTTCACGGGAAGAAGTCAGATCGTGGATGCCAGCGGAGAGATCATGGTGAGGGCCAGCAAGCGCGACGCGACTGCGCAGGCTGCCGACTGTGACTTGAGCGTCGCACGGGACAAATCGCTCACCAAACGCACCCAGTTGTTCGCCCCGAGACGCCCCGAGATGTACGGGTTGTTGGTCGCCACCAAAGGCGTGGCGTATCCCCCCAAGCCCGCCAAGCGGAGCGGTTGAGCCAGCAGAACACGCAGGTAGGATTGAGTCTGCCTGCGCGATTGCGCTAGTCTCGTCCAGAACTGCGTTCATCCTCCGCCCCCACTCGATCGGCGCCTGGTTGGGCGCACTGCGCCCGCCGGCGCGGAAAGAATCGACATGAGCATGTCGACCACTGTTGAACGACGCGAGCACGACCTCGCCGTTTTCATCGAGGAACTCGTCGCAGAATTGCGACCGCTCGAACTCGAGCACAATCACGAGTTCTGGCTCGCGAACACGACCGGCGAAGCGATACACGCGCAGCGTTCAGGCGACCTCGATGCGCAGATCCGCAAGATCTTCGCCCGTGTGGAACCTTATCGGCAGTTGCAGGCCCTCGCCGAGGGCGGTCCATTGGCGGACCCGCTTCTGCAGCGCCAGCTCATTCTTCTATTGAACGCATATCGTTCCAAACAGATCGCGCCCGAGATGATCGAGCAGCAGGTCCGACTGGAGAAGTCGCTCGAGGGTATTTTCAACAGTTATCGCGCCGAACTCGATGGTCAGAAGGTTCCGGACAATCGCATCCACGAGGTGTTACAGACCTCGAACGATCCGGCGATGCGCGAGCGAGCCTGGGAGGCGAGCAAGCAGGTGGGCACCCGGGTCGAGACACAACTCCTTGAGTTGGTGCGGTTGCGCAATGAAGGCGCCCGTTTGCTTGGCTTCGAGCATTACTATTCCATGAGCCTGCAGCTCGACGAGTTGGACGAGGGAGAACTGTTCGCACTGCTCGACGAACTGGAGCGGGGCACACAGCCACTTTGGAATGCCTATAAGCACGATCTCGATGCCCGGCTTGCGGCGCGGTTCGGTTGCCGCGTGGATGAGCTGCGAGCTTGGCATTATGCAGACCCATTCTTCCAGGAGGCACCTGCGGCGGAGGTGGACCTCGATCCCTATTACGCTGGCAAGGACATCGAGAAGTTGACCGAGGATTACTTCCGTGCAATCGGGTTCGAGATCCGCGACCTGCTCGACCGCGCCGACCTTTATGAGCGTGAAGGCAAGTGTCAGCACGCTTTCTGCATGAGCTTGGACCGTGGCGGCGACATCCGCGTGCTGTGCAATGTGAAGTGCAACGAAAAGTGGATGGGCACCATGCTGCACGAGTATGGGCACGCGGTTTATGACAAGTACGTGGATCGCTCGCTGCCATGGTTGCTCCGGGGGCAGGCGCACATCCTTAGTACCGAGGCGAGCGCCATGTTGTTCGGGCGGCTGAGCAAGACTGCGCAATGGATGCAGCGCTGGGCCGGTGCCGACCCAGCCGAGCTGGCGAAGTATGCGGAACCGGTCGCGCGTGCGGTGCGCGAACAGTTGTTGGTGCAGACGCGCTGGGAACTGGTGATGATCCACATGGAGCGCGAGCTGTACCGTGACCCATCGCAGGACCTGCGCACCTTGTGGTGGGACCTGGTCGAGCGTTTCCAGGGGGTCAAACGCCCGGAGGGACGCCACGAGCCGGATTGGGCGGCGAAGATCCACTTCAGTATCGCTCCCGTCTACTACCATAATTATCTGCTTGGCGAAATGCTCGCATCGCAGCTTCAGGACCATCTGCTCACGCAGGTCCTGGGCGGCGGCACGGACGTGTGGGCGCGTTACGTCGAAAGCACGGAGGTGGGCGATTTCATGAAGCTTCGCTTCTATGCGGGCGGGCGACGGGTGAACTGGCGGTCGCTCACGGCGGAGGCAACCGGTCGCCCACTGGATTCACGTGCCTTCGTGGAGGAGCTCGCGGGGCGTGGCAGCAGCGCGTGAGCGATCTGCGACTGCCACTTGAGGGCCTGACGGTGTTGGATCTCTCCCGCGTGCTCGCGGGGCCATACGCCACGCAGTTGTTGGGGGACCTCGGAGCCCAAGTCTGGAAGGTGGAGCGTCCGGGAACGGGGGACGAGACTCGTGCCTGGGGGCCGCCGTTCGTGGGCGAGACCTCGGCATACTTCCTGTCAGTCAATCGAAACAAGCGTTCCGCGGCACTCGACTTCAAAGACCCCGCGCAGTGCGCCGCCGTTCGCCGCGCAGCATTGGCGGCCGATGTCGTGGTCGAGAACTTCGTGCCGGGAGACCTCGCGCGCTACGGACTCGATGCGGCTTCGCTCCGCCGGGAGCGGCCGGAGTCAATCGTCTGCAGCATCACCGGCTATGGTCAGGATGGGCCATACGCACACCTGCCCGGCTACGACGCGGTCATGCAGGGCTTCACCGGGCTGCAGGCCGCGACCGGCGAGGCGGGGGGCCCGCCGCTCAAAGTAGGGGTGGCTTTGATCGATGTGCTGACCGGTGTCCACGCCGCGACTTCGATCCTCGCGGCGTTGGTGGGTCAGTCGCGAGGGCGTGGCGGGGCGCATCTGGACATCGCGCTGTTCGAGGTGGGAGTGCATTCCCTCGTGAACGTTGGTCAGGCGGCGCTCAGCACGGGGCGCCCCGCGCGGCGTCACGGCAGTGCTCATCCCACCATCGTCCCTTACCAGACCTTTGCATCGGCTGATGGTCTGTTCGTGCTGGCCGTAGGGAACGACGAGCAATGGCGCCGCGTGTGCGAGGCCCTTGGGGAGCCGGACCGGGCCGAGGATCCAGCATGGTCAGCGAATCCGGATCGTGTCCTGCACCGGGCTGATGTGGTGGGTTGGCTGTCAGCTCGTTTTGCCGTTGAGCCCCGCGCGCACTGGCTCGGATTGTTCCAAGCGGCGCGTGTCCCCGCGGGCGCGGTGCGAGAGGTGCACGAGGTTGTGGCTGACCAGGCGCTCCGAGACCGTGGGATGGTCGCGGAGGTGACACTGGCCGACGGGGCCACGACTTCACTCTGGCGACTGCCCTGGCGCATCGACGGAGGTCGCCCTCCAGTCGTCCTCCCGCCGCCTGGGCTGGGGCAACACACCGCTGAGTTCTTGGCGCGTTTCGGCGGTTGAGCGGACCCAGTCCCCGGGGGTTCGCATGGATTTACACAAGTGGCGCACGCAACTCTGCTCCTTCTTGGGAATCCATGCATCCGAACACTTCGGCTGGCCTCAGCGCGGGCGTCGCCGAGTCCCCACCGGGGTTCCACTCCTCGGTGCGCGGACGGGACTCGGGCACCGCGCCTGGCCGGCCAAACTTTTCGAACGTCGTCCCCATTGCGACCGAGCGTACGCTGTGACAGTCTCGCCAGCGCTCGCGTGGTAGCACCCTTTGATCTGAAGCACTCTTGAAGGAGCGGAACGATGTCCGGAACGACTTCGGCGCCTCGTGGTCTCGACGGTGTGGTGGCGGCGCAGACACGCCTGTCCCACGTCGATGGTCAGAATGGCGTCCTCATCATCGGTGGATATGAGCTCAAGGAGCTCGCGGGAAAAGTCACCTTCGAGGAAGCGGCCTACCTTTTGTGGAAGGGTCAGCTCCCGAACCCCGAGGAAGCCAAGGTATTGACGCAGGAGATCGCGGCGTTACGTGCCGTACCCGAGGCGGCGATGAACGTCGTGCGCGGGGCGGCCAACAAGAAGGCGCCGCCGATTGATGCATTGCGCATGGCCTGCGCAACGCTGTCGCTCGACCTCACCAATCCCAATGACATATCGCCGGCAGCGGAGTTCGCGAACGCGAAGATGTTGGTGGCCCGCTTTCCGAGCATCGTGGCGGCACACACGCGGCTGCTGGCGGGCCAGGAACCCATCGCGCCGCGGGCCGATTTGTCGCTCGCCGCGAACTTCCTCTACATGGTGTTCGGCAAGGAGCCCGATCCGATCGTCGCGAAGGCCCTGGATACCTATTGGGTCACGGTCATCGATCACGGCATGAATGCCTCGACGTTCGCCTCGCGTGTCATCGCCAGCACACGCTCCGACATGGTGAGCGCGGTCACCGGGGCCATCGGCGCCATGAAGGGCCCCTTGCACGGCGGCGCCCCCGGCCCAGTTCTGGACATGCTGCTCGACATCAAGACGGTGGAAAATGCCGAGCCATGGGTGCGGAATGAACTCGCCGCTGGCCGGCGCATCATGGGATTCGGTCACCGCGTCTACAAAGTGCGGGATCCGCGGGCGGAGGTGCTCTCGACTACCGCCGAGGAGATGTCGGGTGCGGTGTTGCACGACCGACAGCTGTTCGAGTTGGCGCGCGAAGTGGAAAAGACCGTCATCCGAGTGCTGGACGAAGTGAAGCCTGGCCGCAACCTCAAGACCAACGTCGAGTTCTATACGGCACTGGTGCTGCAGTCGTTGGGCCTGCAGCCCAACTCGTTCGTGGCACTGTTCGCCTGTGGCCGCTGCGCCGGGTGGGCAGCGCACGTGATCGAGCAACACGCGGAGGATCACCTGATCCGCCCGCAGTCGGAGTACATCGGACCTCGCGGGCTGACGATTCCAGCCTAGCGCGCTTGGTACGCGCCCATCTTGAGCGCCGTCCCTCATCATGATGGGGCGGCGCTCATTATTCATGACCCGGAAAAAAAGGTTCGCATTTCGTAAGGAACCTTGTGGCCGGCTCGGAAGCAGGAATGTCCTCGGCGCTGGTATGTCGTGGATACCGGCGCCGTCGATGCCGTCGCTACATCGCCCTCGTTCCGTTTCAAAGTCTTCGGCCCCGGTGGTGCGGGGGTATTGTACCCATGTGCCACGCAAGGCTCGCTTGCACGGCCTTTGTGGTCACTGATCGGAGCCTGTGACAGACTGCGCCGCTCATGGGCAAAGCGATCATCCTGGCGCTCAGCGCCATACTGTTGTTCTTGGCCGGTTCGTTCTGGCTCGCGCTGTATCCCACTGTGCCCATCGACCTGGGGGGCGCCGAGTCACTCGAGCTTGGGGCGCGTCGCGTCGTCATCCCGGTGGGAGAGGACGATCGAGTGTTCGCTTGGGCTCAACCGGGCACGAAGCGCGCGTTGGTCGTGTTGTTGCCCGGTTACGCGCGGGATCATCGGCGCATGTCACGCTACGCGCAGTTCTTGCAACGGGCCGGCTATGCCACGCTCGCAGTCCAATTCCGATCTGCCCGGGCCAAGGACCGCAAACCCACGACTCTGGGCTACTGGGAACTTCGGGATGCGCGCGCAGTACTGGCTTGGGTCGCGAGCCAACCCCGTTATGGAGGCTACCGGGTGGCGCTGTACGGGGAATCCCTGGGCGGCGCGGTGGCACTCGTGGTGGCGGCTGAACACCCTGAGGTGGCCGCGGTCGTGGCGGACTGTCCATTCGCGAACGGACGGATGGCGATCGAGGACGGACTCTCGGCTGTCTACCAGTTGCCGCGTTGGCCAACGACCGATCTCGCGATCTTGATGGGTCGCCTATTGACCGGGCATGACCTCACGGCACTCGATCCCACGCTCGCCCTGACCCAGTTGGGCGAGCGCCCGGTGTTGCTCATCCAGGGCGGGATGGAGGATCGCTTCAGCCTGCGTCAAGTGAGACGGCTCGAGAACGCCGCCGGGCCGGGGGTGGAGAGTTGGGTGCTGAGGGATGCGGGGCACAATGCGGGGTGGTCGCGCCATCGCAGAGAATACGAGTTGCGCGTGCGCGGGTTCCTCGCGCGGGTGTTCCGCGACGTGGGCGCAGCGCCACATGAAAATGGGGATGCCAAGTGAGCGCGAAGGTTCGAATCGGGACACAGGGCTGGTCGTACGATGATTGGCGGGCGTCGTTCTATCCTCCCGGCTCCAAGCAGGAGGACCGACTGCCGTTCTACAGTTCGATCTTCGATACCGTGGAGCTCGATACCACGTTCTATCACCCCCCCAAGGCGACCATCGCCAGGTCGTGGGCCAAGCACACGCCGGAGCACTTCCGCTTTGCCGCCAAGGTGCCACGGGCCATCTCGCACGACGCGGCACTGAGCGGCGTGGGCGAGGACCTGGAGCGCTTCGCCAAGGCGATGGAGCCGCTCGGCGCCAAACTCGCGCCCGTCCTGGTGCAGTTGCCGGCCGAGTTCACGGCGACAACCGACACGATTGCCGACCTCGATTCGTTCCTCGCGGCCAAGCCGCAGGCGTTGCGAGTCGCGGTCGAGTTCCGTCACGACAGCTGGCACACCGAGGCAGTCGAAGACACGCTGCGTCGACATGGCGCCGCCTTGGCTTGGACGGAATGGCGCGAGCTGCCCC
>JBDSKE010000153.1:0-3529 GCA_039917105.1 Candidatus Eiseniibacteriota bacterium
GCGCCCGTGGTTCGGGCGATGTGTGGAGTCTGATCGACGAGTGGCTGGCTCTGGGAGTGGCGGCGCTTCCGGGCACGGCGTTCGGGCCGACGTTCGGCGATTGGGTGCGCTTGGCATTGTGCACCCGACGCGAGGATGTCGCCGAGGCAGCGCGGCGCTTGGCGCAGCACTACGCGATGGAGGCGCAGTCATGAGCATCGACGAGCTGCTGGTGGCGCACCGTGTCCCGGACGAAGCCTCGGGCGTGCTCCTGGTGGGCGTCCTCGAATCGCAGGGCATCGAGGCGGTGCTGCGTTCGGCCAATGTCCCCGGCTACGGCACCTGGCTCAAGCGCGATTGGTCCACGACCGCGTGGGGCGAGATCCTGGTCGCGGCAGCTGATGTGGACGAGGCGCGCAATATCATCGCCGAGTACGTGGCGGCGCTCCAGCAGGGCGGACAGTTGAACGACTCCGAAGTGGGCCCGCTCACCGAACCCGACGCCTGAACGCGTTCGGCCCGCGAAGGGAATCCCCTCGCGGGCCGAACCGAACTGGTCCGCCTCAAACTTCTTCTTCGTCTTCCGCTACTGCGGTGGTGCCCGCGTCGTCGTCCTCATCCGGGACTTCGATGATGTAGGTGTCGCCCACGCGTTGAGGAATGATCACGCGCGAAAGCGCCACGTCGAACACCTCGTCCATGGATTCGACCGGGATCAACTCAAGGCGTTCGCGGACATCGGCGGGGATGTCATCCACGTCCTTCACGTTCGCCTTGGGGAAGATCAGGGCCCGGAATCCGGCGCGATAGGCGGCCAGTGCCTTCTCGCGCATGCCGCCCACGACCAGCACCTTGCCGCGCAGGCTCACCTCGCCCGTCATCGCGATATCGTGTTTGATCGCTCGGTCGCTCAACACCGAGGCGATCACCAGGCCGATCGTGACACCCGCCGATGGGCCGTCCTTGGGAACGCCACCCGCGGGGAAGTGGATGTGGATGTCGTAGGACTGGAATGCGTTCGCCGGCACTTCGAGCGCATCCGCGCGCGAGCGCACATACGAATGCGCAGCCTGCACCGATTCCTTCATGACATCACCCAACTGGCCCGTGAGCACGACGCGACCGCTACCGGGCATCTTGAGCGCTTCCACCACCAGCACCTCGCCGCCCGCCTGCGTCCACGCCAGGCCCATGGCAACTCCCACTTCGTCATCCTTGACTGCCATCTCGGGCTGGTACACGCGATGGCCAAGGTACTCCTCGAGCTTCGCCTGACCTGCGACATGGCGCCGGGCATCGCCGGTCGCACGCGCGCGCGCGACCTTGCGGCACACGGTGGCGATCTGGCGCGACAATCCGCGCACGCCCGCCTCGAGCGTGTAATGGCGCACCATGGCGCGCAATGATTCATCGGGCAGGATGAGGTCGCGCGCCGCCAGCCCGTGCTCGCCCAACTGACGGGGCACCAGGAAGCGGCGCGCGATCTCGATCTTCTCGTCCTCACTGTAGCCCGGCACCTCGATGACCTCGATGCGTTCCTGCAATGTGTCGAGTACCATCTCAAGATGATTCGCGCACAGCAGGAGCACCGTGTGCGACAGGTCCACCGGCAGTCCCAGGTAGTGGTCGGTGAAATGCGAGTTCGCGTCCGGGTCGAGTAGCTCCAGGAGCACTTCGGCCACGCCGAGCCCGCCCTCGCCCACCAAGCGGTCGATGCCGTCGATCATGAGCACGGGATTGCGGGCGCCGGCCTCGCGCAGCGCGCGCACGATCTTGCCGGGCTGCGCTCCGGGCGTGGTGCGGGCTTCACCCAGCAACTCCGCGGCATCGCTGGTGCCCGAGACATTGATGCGCGCGAATGGCCGCCCGAGCGCGCGCGCCACAGCAGCTCCGAGCGATGACTTGCCCGTGCCCGGCGGCCCCACGAGGCACAGCGCCGGGCCCGGCAGGTCATGCTTCAGTCGGCGCACGGCAAGGAACTCGACCACTCGTTCCTTGGCCTTCACCATCCCGAGTTGCTCCTGCTCCAGATACTCCTCCACATGGCGCAGGTCCGCGTCCTCGCGCACCGAATGCTCCCATGGCATGGCCCACAACCACTGCAGGTAGGCGCGCACCTGCGCGGCTTCGGGCGAGCCCGCCGGCATGCGCCGCAATCGATCCATCTCGCGTTGGGACTGACGCGCGACCTCGGGTGGCAGCGCCGAGGTGGGCAGCGCGCGATGGGTGACGCGGGTCTCCTCACGCGCCCGCACGGGCGCTTCGGTCGCGGCGGTGGCGCGCAGTGCGCGCTTGGCCTGAAGCGGACGCGTGGGGCGGGGCATGTCGACTCCGTCAATGGAGGTGCACGACCATGTGCGAATCGGACGGGGGCGCACTGCGGGCCTGCGGGCCCGCCTGCTCACTATGTAATTCGGCTGCCCCCGCCCCCGACACGAGGGGGAATCGTGGCTTCGCAGGTCATCGCGTGCGGAGTGCACGATTGGCGTGCAAAACGCCGGGCAGCGCCCCGAAACACGAAACCCCGCCCTTGCGGGCGGGGTTCCATCACGCGAGCGAAGCGTGTGTGTTGAAGCGAATGGTCTAGCGGTAGATCGACTTGAGCGAGCCCCAGGTGCTGTTATTCGTCGGGGTGACCGCGCAGATCGAGTTGGCCGGCGAAGCAGAGTTGCGCGGGGTCGCGTTGGCGACGACGGTGAAGTCCGACACATTGTTGTCGGTGTCGGTCGTACCGCCACCGTTGCGGACTGCCGCGGTCGTGGTGCTGAGCGCAGCGACTGCAGTGACTTCGGCGCAGTTGGCGGTGCCGTAGGCGACCTTGTCGACCAGCGTTCCGGCAAGTTCAGAGCCGCAAGCCAGGTTCGAGTTGACTGCCTTGAACAACCCGACCTTGCCATTCGTCTGGCCCATGCTCGGGCCGGCAACCTGGGTGAAGTCCGGGGTCGGGGAAATCGCGGGGCTGCCAGTGCCCACGGGTCCGACTCCAACAAGGATATACCTGCAGGGCTGGATCAACGTGTTGGCTGGGAACGTGTAGATATTGGCGGCCGAGCTACCCCAGTTGCCGGTCGGGGAGCCGTACTCGATGGTCCATCCGCCGATGTTCACGGCAGCGCCCGAGTTATTGAAGATCTCCACGTAATCCTGATTGAAGGTCGAGGCGGTGGTGCCGCCGCCGCCGCCATACACCTGGCTGATCCGCACGGTGTTGGCCGCGAATGACGGTGCAGCCGCCAACGCCAGCACCGCGAGCACCCCAAAAGTGGTCGCAAACTTCTTCATGGATGTTCTCCCAGGAGAGATGTAGAGCGAGATGCATCCCGATGTGGGGGGGGCATCGTTCACGACGACTCGTGCCCGGGGAAGCTTCGTGGGGAAGCCGGGAGCCGAGGGACTTGAGTGGGTCGTATCGATGAAAATGATAGAGCACCGGCGGCGGTGGCGACAAGGGATCATTCCGCGCTACTCGATTGTTCACACCACGGAAACCCTGAATACATAGGGTGAACACGCCGATGAATCCGGGAGGCCCTCTAAAAAGCCCGGTTTT
>JBDSKE010000154.1:0-14711 GCA_039917105.1 Candidatus Eiseniibacteriota bacterium
GCGGTCACATTGTGCATCCTGGGGCTGGGGGCATTGGCGGTTTGGGGCTCCGAGCGGGTGAGCGCGGCCGAACATGCCATGGAGCAATCGAATCAGCACCATCGCCTCTTGTTCGACGGCAGCCCCCTGCCTAGTTGGGTGTTCAACCACGAGACGCTCCGCTTTCTCGAAGTCAATCAAGCGGCGCTGCAGAGCTATGGATTCTCTCGGGCGGAGTTCATGGCAATGACCCTTGCGGACATCCATTCCCCCGAGGAGGTCCCCCGGTTGTTGGAGTCGGTGCGCACCGGCGAGCTGGGTGAAGCCCCCGTGGGGATCTGGCGTCATCGCCACAGGGATGGAAGCTTGGCGCAGGTGAAGGTCACCCGACGGCTGATGTCCTATGGTGACACTCTGGCCCGCTTGGAGCTCGCCGAAGATGTCACCGATCGATTGCGGATCGAAGCCGATTTGAGGAGCAGCGAGGAACGCTTCCGCGCGCTGGCGCTTTCGGCGAACGACGCGATTCTCTCGGCGGACCAGGCGGGGAACATCACCTACCTGAACCCTGCCGCGGAGCGCATGTTCGGGATCCGGCCGGAGGCGGCGATCGGCCAGAGCCTCACGCTGATCATGCCGGAAACGTATCGTTCGCGGCACCTTGCGGGGTTGAGCCGGTATCTGGCGACCGGCAGGGGCGAAGTGCTGGGAAAGACCGTCGAACTCGCGGGGTTGCGCCAGGATGGCGAGGAGTTCCCCATCGAATTGTCGCTGGCCAGCTGGAAGGGCCCGACGGGGACTGCGTTCGCAGCGATCATCCGCGACATCACCGCGCGCAAGCATGCGGACGATGCGCTGAGGCGCTATGCGGCAGAACTGGATTCAGCCAATCAGGAGCTCGATGCGTTCGCCTATTCGGTGTCGCACGACCTGCGCGCCCCATTGCGCAGCATTGACGGCTTCAGCCAAGCCTTGATCGATGATTGCGGCGCCCAACTCAACGACGAGGGTCGAGGGCATCTGCTCCGGATCCGCCGTGCAGCGCAGAAGATGGGAGACTTGATCGATGACCTGCTGGTGCTCTCGCGGCTTTCACGAGTGCCCATGAAAACCACGGATGTGAACCTCACTACGCTGGTGCATTCGATCCGTGATGATCTGCATCAGCGCGAGCCCGCACGGGTCGTGCAATGGAGCATCGCCGATGGGATGACGCTGCGCGGGGATGCCCGGCTGCTCCGCGTGGCGCTCGAAAATCTCATGTCGAATGCTTGGAAGTACACGCGTGGCGCTGTGGATCCCCACATTATCGTGGGCAGCCGCCTCGAGATGGGACAGACCGTTTACTTCGTGGGGGACAATGGCGCCGGGTTCGACATGCGCTATGTCTCGAAACTGTTCGCGCCCTTCCAAAGACTGCACACCGAGGCAGAGTTCGAAGGATTAGGCATCGGGCTGGCCACGGTGGCGCGCGTGATTCATCGCCACGGGGGTCGTGTTTGGGGAATCGGTGAGCCGGGAGTGGGAGCGACATTCGCATTCTCACTCGAGGTTCCGGGCCACAAAGGGGCGCCAGCATGAAAGCCAACACTATTCTGCTCGTCGAGGACAATCCCGACGATGTGGCGCTCACCATTCGAGCCTTCCAGAAAAACAACTTTTCCAACCCGATCGTCATGGCCCACGACGGCGCGGAGGCTCTGGAATACCTATTCTGCTCGGGCCGCTACTCGGACCGGGACGATTCGGACATGCCAAGCCTGATCCTGCTGGACCTCAAGTTGCCGAAGGTCGATGGGCTTGAAGTGTTGCGCCAGCTCCGGGCTGACCCGCGAACGCAATTGGTGCCCGTCCTGATCCTCACCTCCTCGAGCGAAGCGAACGATGTAACGCGAGGATACCGGCTGGGTGCGAACAGTTACGTGTGCAAACCCGTGGATTACGCCGATTTCCTCGAGACCACTCGCCAGTTGGGACTATACTGGCTGATGGTGAATCAACCTCCCCCGGGGCGGACGAGGGCCTGAAATGAGTACGGAACTGTGTGTCCTGCTTGTGGAGGACTCCGAAGACGACGCTGCCCTCATCCTGCGCGAGCTCACGACCGCGGGGTTCGACGTCAAACACGAGCGTGTGACCAGCGAATCAGCACTTCATGCAGCACTCGGGCGTCGGCGCTGGGACATTGTCATCGGGGATTACAACCTGCCGGGATTCAGCGGCGCCGCAGCCCTCGAGGTGCTACGCCAGCGTGAGCCTGATGTGCCGTTCCTGTTCGTCTCCGGCACCATGGGCGAGGATCTGGCCGTCGCCGCCATGAAATCGGGGGCGAACGATTACGTCATGAAGGACAACCTCAGGCGCCTCGTGCCCGCGATCGAGCGCGAGTTGCGCGAAGCCGCCTCGCGGCGAGAGCGCGATCGCCTGGAGGAGCAACTCCGCTTGTCGCAGCGCCTGGAAGTCGTGGGCCGGCTCGCGGGGGGGGTGGCGCACGACTTCAATAACCTACTCACGGTGATGTCGGGGCGGTGCGAGTTCCTGATCGGTTCACTGGCGCCGAACGACTCGCGACGCGAGGAAGTGACCGCGATCCAGGATGCCGTCGAGCGCGCCTCCGGGCTCACTCGACAACTGCTGGCGTTCGGCCGACGGCAGGTGGTGGAATTGCGAGCGAACGATGTGAACTCCATCGTTTCCGGAATGGAGTTGATGCTCCGCCGATTGATCGGGGAGCACATCGAGATGCATTCGAAGCTTTCCCCCAGTGCTGGCGCGGTCTGGGCGGACCGCAGCCAACTCGAGCAAATGGTCCTCAATCTGGTGGTGAATGCCCGCGACGCGATGCCTGAGGGCGGACGACTCATGATCGAGACTGCGGCCATCGAAATGGACGAGTACTATGTCGTGGCCCATCCACTCGCGCAGCCGGGGCTGTACACGCTGCTGGCCGTGAGCGATTCCGGGGCGGGCATGGATGCCGCGACCCAGGCCCGCATCTTCGAACCCTACTTCTCCACCAAGCCCTCGGGTAAGGGCTCTGGGCTCGGGCTGGCCATGGTGTACGGAATCGTGAAGCAGAGCGGTGGATTCATCTGGGTTTATAGCGAGCCCGGATTGGGAACCACGCTCAAGGTCTACCTGCCCCAGACCGAGTTGCCCGTGGAGGTTGTCGTGACGCCCCCGACGCCCCGCTCGATGTCTGGCACCGAGACCATCCTGTTGGTCGAGGACGAGCCGGCCCTGCGGGATCTGTTCAAGCGCACGCTCGAGTCACAGGGCTACAATGTGGTCAGTGCGCCCGATGGGCAGGCCGCACGAGGCATCGATGCTGACATCGATGGGGAGGTGCATTTACTCCTCACGGATGTTGTGATGCCGCATGTCGGTGGGCGCGAGCTCGCGACGTCCTTGCGGATCAAACGGCCCGGGCTACGAGTGCTGTATATGTCGGGTTATACCGACGATGCTGTCATCCGAAACGGTGTGCTCGAGCCCGCAAGCGCGTTCCTGCAGAAGCCCTTCACCCCCGCGGCGCTCGCTCAAAAGGTGCGCGAGGTGTTGGAAACCGAGTCCACTTGATGTCTGGGAAATCCGCAGAAGGCCTGGATCGTTTCGGCAGCGGTACCGCCGCCCTGTTTTCCCTCCTGGCTCTGGCGCTCATCAGTTCCACGTTCGCGCCCATTCACGCGGTCAAATCGGACAGTTTCCGGGCCGATCGTGAGCAGCGAGCACGCGTCGGCACCGCCTGCTCGTTGCATCCATGGGTCCGCCTGAGGGCCGACACGGTGGCGATCCGCTATGGCTTCTTGGGGAGTGAGCTTTCTGCGGAGATGCCCGGATACTTCATCAATTCGCGGCTGGAGGTGAGCGGCGGATGTGTGATGGGCAAGCCATACACCGAGGTCGCCTATTGTACGCAGTGCCGTAGCGTCCGACAGAAATGGACGCGCGCTCGGGGAAGGTGAGCCCCGATTCGCTTCCTCCGAGTGGGTTCGCTCGGCATAGAAATCTGGGATACCGCAAGCGGACGGGGTCTGGGTCAAAGGGTCGTGTCGGAGGCTTCAAGTCCCGGTCATATGTTCGAGCACTGCTTTTTGTCCTTAGGTACGGCCTGCCGACAGGCGTACCGTCACTCACATGACTCGCTACTCCGCGACCCTAGCTGTGGCGCTCCTCCTGCTCTCGCCCATACGGCCGACGAGCGCCGCGCCAAGTTGCCCATCGCAGGCATCCTGCTGCGCGGGTTCGGAGACCTGTCCACCCGAGCCCTGCTGCGCTGCTGCCCCTGCCGAGGATCCGGGTGCGCTCACGAGCATCCCCGCCTCCAACCGGTCGGTGGCGCCAAGATTGGCACCAGCAGTTCTGGTCCAGGCCGACCCAAGTGCCGCATCATTGCATGTCCAGTCGGGCTCGCCTGCCATTGCGGCCTTGCCGACCGGGCCGCCTCGTTACCTGCGACTCCTGCGACTGAGGAACTGAAGCTTCTTCGTCCGTGCGTGAGGCTGCGCGCATCCTGCGCCAGCTTCGATGACTCGCATCCATGGGGCCAAACGCTCCATGACGGAGGAAGCCATGAAGCATCTCTCTCGTATCGTCGTGCTCGTTGCCCTGCTCGCGGTTCCCGCGGTGGCGGATACCCGCACCGAACTGCCCACCGCCGCCAGTGAGTGTTGCGCCGTGTGCGTCTGCGACGCCACCGGGGGCTGTGGCACGGCCGGTTGCTCCGCCTGCGCAGCATGCCCTGCAGGTTGCGCAAGTTGCTGTGGAACGGGCTGCTCCGGGTGCGCGAACTAGGTGATCGATAACGAACAGAAGCATTTTGCAACGGACGGCGGGCCCAAGGGCTCGCCGTCCGTCGTTTGATGTGAGTCATGCGTAGGCACCGCGAGGCCGATGATCCCAACAGTCATGCTGGCCAAGGAAATGCCGAGTGGGGGTGCGATGAACGGAATCAACCTCAGACGCCGAGCGGCACAATGCTGCGTCGCTTTGTCGATCATGTGGGCGGGTGCAGCCTCCGCCTCGAACAATACGGTCGCCGGTAGCATCACTTCGTACGCGACCTACGAATGCGCCGGATTCGAGTGGCGGATCACGGGCGATGACAACAACAACTGTGTCGTCACGACCGAATACCGGCTGTTGGGCCAGAGCACCTGGAAAGCGGCACAGCCACTCTGGCGCGTCGAGGCGGGCCTGTGGCGGCATGGCGAGGACCCCGGCAATCTGCTCGCGGGCAGTCTGTTCTCATTGACTCCGGGCACCACCTACGAAGCGCGCCTCACGTTGAACGATCCCGATGGGGGAACGGCGCAGAGCATCGTCCAGGTCACCACGCGCACCGAACCCAAGCCCGATCCCGCTGGCCGAGTGCGCTATGTGTCACCTGGCAGCGGCGGAGGAACGGGGACGGTCCTCGATCCCTTCAAGGGACTGGCGGCTGCAGATGTTTCGGCTCAACCTGGGGATGTGTTCATCGTGACCGCCGGGCTGTACACGTCCCGGTTCGTGCCCACGCGGGACGGCTCTCCCACCCGACCCATCTCGTATGTGGGTGCGAGCCCGGGCGTGGTCATCCTCGACGGTAATGGCGGCACCAGCAGTGTCTCGAACTGCATCGACCTCTCCCGACGCAAGCATGTGATCATCGAGAACATGACTCTTCGCAATTGCCTGCGCCCCGTGGTCGTGCACAACACGGTGGGAGTGGTGATCCGCGGCTGCACCATCGAGCCGCTGCGGCAGCCGCTCACGATCATCGCCATCTACGGAGACTCGCTGCGCGATCTGTTGGTGGCGGATAACACGATCCAGATGACAGGAGCGTGGGCCACGCTGGGACGCACGGGCGCCTATGGGACCGGCGGTTACGGGGTCAAAGTGGGCGGCGATGGCATCGTGATCTGCTACAACAAGGTGATCGAGGCCTGGGACGGTTTCAATATCGGGCTGCAGAACGGCACGGGGCTCCGAACGTTCAACTCGGACATCTACAACAACGTGGTCGACCGGGCGAGCGATGACGCGAGCCAGACCGATGCGGTGCACGCGAACATCCGGATCTTCCGCAACCGGTTCCTCAACTCGGGAAGCCCCGTGAGCTTCCAGCCCGCGTTCGGTGGCCCTTGCTATGTGATGTTCAACGAGATGTACAACGTGCGAATCGATCCCTATAAGTATCATCAAGAGACCTTCTACTTCGGCGCCGCCGATCCGCAGGAGACCAGCGGGATGCTGGCGTTCCATAACACCAGCGTGTGTTCCAAGGCAGGCTGGTACGAGGGCGGGCTCTGGCATCACGTCAAACACCGCAATAATCTGTTGGTTGGCGCACGCACGGCCATGTACAGCCTATACATCCCAGGTGGCCAACGCGGCGACCTTGATTACAACGGCTACAACCGCCAACAGTCGAACATGGTCAAATACAACGGTACCGCCTACGGCACATTGCCGGCGTTCGGTTCAGGCGCGGGGCAGGAATCGCGCGGCGTGGAGATCGACGCCAGTGCATTCGTGCGGGCACCCTACCCGGATCATCCAGAATGGGATTGGGCGCAGGGCTATGGCCTGGCCTCGGCACCGCTGGACTTCGACCTACAGCTTTCGGCGAACAGTCCCGCGCGCGACAAGGGCCAGGTGTTGGCCAATATCAATGACGCCTTCACCGGGGGTGCTCCCGATCTGGGCTGTTACGAGGCGGGCAAGAGCGTTCCATGGTATGGCCCGCGGCCGAGCGCGATCGTGGATGTGCCCGAGGTCCCGAGCGCCCGTACGATCGGGCTGCGACTCTCGCCCCCCAGCCCGAATCCCGCGCCTGGTGCCATCTCGTTCACGGTGGATGGGGAGGGCGCCGCTTCCGTTTCGGTCCGCATCGTTGACATCGCTGGTCGCCATGTGCGGTCGCTGCGCACCCCGGCCGCGCTTGCGCGAGGTGCGCACGTGTTGGGTTGGGATGGTTATGACGACCGGGGAACATTGGTGCGCGAGGGGCTCTATCTGGTGTTACTCGAAAGCGATGGCGTGATGCAATCGCGCAAAGTCGCGATCCTGCGCTGACCCCGACGGTTCGATGATTCGGGCAGGGGACAGTGACCCATTGAACAAGGTGCATTGTTTTCTGTTGCTTCGGGGATCAGCCAGCTTCAAGCTGCGCGCCTAAGCCCATCTCAAGTCCCGGATCGTGGGGCACATGGCTCGTCGCAACGCAGCTCCCATACCGTTTCGCGCGCTGTTGGTGCGGCTGCCGATTGCGCGTTCCCTTGCACTCGGCGCCACTCCACTGACACTCGGCGGTGGCGAGTTCGAGCTGGAGCCGCTCTATCCCGAGCACATGTCCGGGCGGTTGGGGGTCGCCGCGGGTGGCTCGCATGTCTGGCATGTGGCGAGCCCCAAGGGCGCGACCGACGGCGAGCATGCCTGGGAGATGGCGCATCGCGCCCTGGGCTCGGGGCTCGGCATGGCGGGTGACGATGACATTTTCATCGAGCCCGACCTGATCCAGTCCTTCATGGTCAGCGGCGAAGATGAGGCCAGCCCACTTGGCGTTGCCGACGCTTGTGACTTCCAGGACCAGGACGACCAACTGCCCTACGTGGGTGGGCGATTCGCGTGGCATCTCGACGGCGACAAAAGCGAACTCCGTGCCGCCCGCGAACGCGCGGGTGCGGCCCCCGCGAGTGGTCGCATCCGTATCGCGCACCTCGATACCGGCTACGACCCCACGCACAAAGCCCGGCCGCTGCACGTCGCGAATGAGCACAACTTCGTCAAGGGCGAGAACGAGCACGACGCACACGACCCCGGTCATGGCGGGATCCTCAAACACCCAGGCCATGGCACTGGCACGCTCGGCATTCTCGCGGGCGGGCCGTACGCCCTGAACTCGAACGGTTACCAGTTCGACGCAGCTCTGGGCGGTGCCCCCGAGTGTGAGGTGGTGCCCGTGCGCGTGGCTGACTCCGTGGTCCAGATCATGACCAGTGGTGTGGCCCAGGGATTCGATTACGCCGTGCAGCTCTGTGGCGATGAAGCCACGCGCGTGCACGTACTGTCGATGAGCATGGGCGGCGTGGCCTCCAAGGCCTGGGCGGATGCGGTGAACCGCGCCTATGACAACGGAATCGTGGTGGTGACTGCAGCCGGCAACAACATCTCGGCACGATTGTTCGGGGTGCCCTCGCGATTCGTCGTGTATCCGGCGCGCTTTCGCCGCGTGATCGCCGCGTGCGGGGTGATGGCCGACCGCAAGCCCTACTACGGGTTGCCGTTCAAAGTGATGCAGGGCAACTACGGCCCCGCGAGCAAGATGGCCACTGCCATCTCTGCGTTCACGCCCAACCTGCCGTGGGCGCACCGGGGCTGCCGTGATCTGGTGCGGATGAACGGGGCCGGCACGTCCTCGGCCACGCCCCAGGTGGCGGCCGCGGCTGCGCTGTACATGCACATGCACGCCGCAAGCTTGCTGGACCGGACGCAATACCCCGAGCCATGGATGCGCGTGGAGGCCGTGCGGCATGCTTTGTTCAGGGCGGCCGATAAGCGTGCGGAAGGAGGCAACCTGGAAAAGTTGGGCAACGGCGTGTTGCAGGCTGCGAAGGCGCTGGCTGTCATGCCACTGGCGGCAGGCAGCCTGCAACGCACGCCCGCCGATGACGCGGGCTTCGCGTTCCTCAAGGCTTTGACCGGGTTCGGCATGGTCGCCACACCACAGGCACGGATGCTCGCGCTCGAGGCCACGCAACTCGCACAGACCTGGCCATATCGCGATGTTCCGAATCCGTTCGAGGAGTCGGTGCCAGATCCCGATCTGCCGGCCGAGGCGATCCCCGTCGAACAGAAGAAGCGATACCTGGAGGCGTTGCTCGAGCACCCGAATATCTCCGAGCCACTGTATGCGCATGTCGAGCAAGTGCGGCGCGAACATTTCGGCGGGGGAGCAAGGGGTTCCGCCCCTGCTCCCAAGCCCAAGCCGGCAGACGCGCCTGCACCGCCGCCGCAGTGGCGCAGGGGAGTGGCATTCACGCCTCCCGAACCACCCTACCGGCGGCTGCGCGGATTCTCGCTCGATCCCAGCCTGACCACCGAACTCGCCACGGCTCCCTACAGCATCACGGCCTTCCAAGT
The DNA here is from genome assembly GCA_039917105.1 of Candidatus Eiseniibacteriota bacterium. Classification (GTDB taxonomy): domain Bacteria; phylum Eisenbacteria; class RBG-16-71-46; order RBG-16-71-46; family RBG-16-71-46; genus CAIXRL01. The sequence continues at coordinate 9,106 of JBDSKE010000154.1, forward strand.
GCCGTGGGAGCCACTGCAGCCCGGCCCCGTGGGAGAGTACCTCGAGGTCGTTGATGTCGATCCGCCCAGCGTCTGCGCGTATGAGCCGGTGGACCTTGAGGACCCGCGACTCCTGGCGCAGGACGGGCTGCCGCCGAGTGAGGGGACGCCGCAGTTCCATCAGCAGATGACTTACGCGGTCGCGAGTCTGACGATCCATAACTTCGAGCGGGCGCTGGGGCGGCGCGTCCTGTGGCGGCCGGGGCCGCCGCCGGATGCGGCCCGCCCGCGCGACGATGGCCATTTCGTGCAGCGCCTGCGCATCCACCCGCACGCATTGCGGGAGCGGAACGCCTACTACTCGCCCGCGCGCGTTGCGCTGCTGTTCGGGTATTTCAATCCACCGGCCGATATCGAGGGCGCCCTGCCGGGTCCCATGGTGTTCACGTGCCTGTCCCACGACATCGTGGCGCATGAGACGACGCACGCGATCCTGGATGGGATGCACCGCCGGTTCATGGAGCCCACGAACCCGGACGTGTACGCGTTTCACGAAGCGTTCTCCGACCTGGTGGCGCTATTCCAGCACTTCACCCTACCCGATGTGGTGCGCGAGCAGATCGCGCGCACACGCGGGTCCATCCGCGGACACGAGAACCTGTTGGGTCAGCTGGCGCGGCAGTTCGGATCGAGTACGGGGCGGGGTGGCGCATTGCGTGATGCCATCGGCCGGATCGTGGGCGACCATTGGGAACCTCGCCATCCCGATCCCACGGATTACGCGAGCACCAGCGAACCCCACGAAAGAGGTGCGATCCTTGTGGCTGCGGTGTTCGACGCCTTCATGTCGATCTACGAGCGGCGCACCGCCGATCTTGTTCGCCTGGCCACCGGCGGCACCGGCGTCCTGGGCGATGGCGAGATCCATCCCGACCTGGTGGCCCGGTTGGCCGATGAGGCCGCCAAGGCATCCCGCCATGTTCTGGGCATGTGCATCCGCGCACTCGACTATGTGCCGCCCGTGGACATCACATTCGGCGAATACCTACGCGCGATCCTTACAGCCGATGCCGACCTCGTGCGAAACGACACCCTGTTGTACCGCGTCGCGTTCCTCGAAGCATTCCGCCGCCGCGGCATCCAGCCTCGCGATGTGCGGACCCTGAGCGTCGAAAGTCTGCTCTGGCGGACGCCCGAGAACGACGGGATGCAACCGAGTGAAGCGCTCCAGTCGTATCTGGGCGGGCTTCGAGGCCGGGCGGGAGAGTTCTTGTTCGCCGAATCGCTGGGCGGCGCCGGCGTGGCACGACAGGACTTGTTCCTCCTGCAGCGCAGCATGCGGCGCGAAGTGCACGGCTGGCTCAAACAGCACTTCGCCGAAAGCCCCGACGGTGCCGGCGATGCCGCCTTTCTCGGCCTCGAGCCTGACTCCGATGCGAGCGACGACCGAATTGGCGGCCTCGAAGTGCATGCCGTGCGGTTCGCCACGCGCGTTGGGCCTGACGGTGACGTGGTGCCGCAGGTGCTCGTCACTTTGCTGCAACAGCGCAGGATCGCAGTGGATCCAGCGCAACCCAATGGGGCCACCATGCCATTCGAAGGCGGCTGCACCGTGGTGGTGGATCTACGACGGCAGAGGATCCGTTATGCGATTCGCAAGAACCTGAGTAGTTCGGTTCGGATGGGGCGCCAACAATCGTTCGCCTCGACGGAAGGCGGCTCGTTACGAGCCACCTATCTGGGTGAGGCACCTGGGCAGCGGGTGGGTGAGCCGTTCGCGCGCCTGCATCTGGGGCATTAGGAGGATCGCCTTGGCGACACGCAAGCAGGCCGCGAAGAAGCCGGTTGCGAATCGACGCAGTCCAGCTGGAGCAGGCGTGGGCCGCGTTCGGGTGCGCATGTACCGACAGGGCTTGGGCGATTGTTTCCTGCTGAGCTTTGGAACTGGTGGCTCAAAGCGCCACGTGTTGATCGACTGCGGAACTCTGGGCGCAACCACCACTGGAGTGAAGCTATCCGAGGTGGTGGATGACATAGTGGCCGAGACCGGCGGCAAGCTGGACCTGCTGATTGCAACACACGAGCATCACGACCACGTTTCCGGTTTCAACTCGCAGAAGCCCAAGTTCGACCGCCTTCAGGTCAAGCGTGTCTGGATGGCTTGGACCGAGGATCCCGCCGACAAATTGGCGCAGAAGATCGCCCGCACCAAGCAGGATCTTGGCGCCGCTCTGGCCGCCGCGATGCCAGCGCTTCGCGCGGCCGCTCCGGGCAGTGGCGCCGCCCTGGCAGGGGATGTCGTGTCGGGGATGCTCGGTTGGTTCGGCACGGATGAAGCCCTTGGTGCGGACAAGTTCCGCGAGACGGTGGATGCGGCGATGGATTATGTGCGCACCAAGGCCGGAGCAGAGGTGGAGTTCCTCAAGCCCGGCGAGGTGCGTGAGGAATCATGGCTGCCCGGTTTTCGGGTTTATGTACTGGGTCCCCCGCGTAGCGAGCAGGCACTCCAGGATACTGGCGAGCAAGGCAGCGCGGATCTGTACAGCTTAGCGATCGGCCTGCGCTCGGCCGCCGAGTTCTCGCAAGTCAGTGAGCCATACGCCAGCTATGCGATGGGCGATGGCGGCCATGCCGCGCGTTCACGCTTCGACTCCCAGTTGCCATTCGACCCGCGGCACCGGTGCGAACTGAATGATTCCGTCGCACGCGACCGGCTGTTGCGTTCATACGAGGCCAAGGATGTGCAGTGGCGCCGGATCGATGGTGATTGGCTCGACTCCGCGAGCGACCTGGCACTGCAGTTGGACAGTCTGACCAACAACACCAGCCTTGCCTTGGCAATCGAGCGCGTGTCGGACGGCAAGGTGTTGTTGTTCCCTGCCGACGCGCAGCAGGGAAGCTGGCGTTCGTGGCATGGCGCCTCCATGGAGTGGAAGACGTCCGATCTCTTGGAGCGCACCGTGTTCTACAAGGTCGGGCATCACGGCAGCCATAACGCCACGGCCAGTGCCAAAGGCTTGGAGTTGATGAAGGCTCGACAGGAGTTGGTAGCGTTCGTGCCCGTGGACCGGGCTGTCGCGCTCACGCGGAATCCCCAGGGCTCATGGCGCATGCCCGCACGCGCGCTCTATCGGCGGCTACTCGAGCAATGCGAGGGTCGCGTGCTGCGGAGCGACATCGGCTGGGCCGCGGATGCAGCCAAGGCCGCGAGCAAGCAGACGGAAAAAGAGTTCGCGGCCCTCGCCAGCCCAGCCGAGTGGAAGACTTGGGCGGCGGAGCAGGCCAGGGCAGAGAAATCCATGGGTGTGGAAGTGGCGGAGAAGTGGGTGGATTGGGTGTTGGGGTAGGGAGAGCGCCCCAGTTTCAGTCCAACACGACGATATGCAGCGTTCTCTCGATATCTGCGCTGCGAAGCCGTGCGAGATAGACGCCCGGGCCCATACGATGCCCAGAGTCGTCGGTGCGCGACCAAGCCACCGAATGGGCTCCGGCCGACATCACCTGATTGGTGAGTTGGGCCACACGACGCCCGCTCGCATCGAACATCTCGAGTTGGACCCGACGCGCCTGCGGCAGCTCGAACCGAAGCACCCCGCCACCTCGCGCTGGATTGGGACCGTTCGAGAACGCGATGACCTTGGTCGCGGTCGGGAGCACGGACACCAGCTCCGGGAACCAACCCATGTCGAAGAACGCGAGCCGCGTGAGATCGACACTCTGCGTGAGGTCGGGATTGATGGATGGCTCCATGAGCGCGTTGGGGAAAGCCGCCACATCCCAATGAGAAACGCTCGAGCCCGACGCGAGCGGGTTCGGGGCGTACATCATGACCCGGCCGTTGGCGTCGACGCCGGCCAGCCTCGTGGCGTCGAGCGAGATCTGGGCCGTGACGTTCCCGGCGCCCAGCGCGGTACGGACCGCGTTTCCGTCAGTCTGCGACAGGCTTGCGACGGGAATGGTCACCGTGGGCGCCGCGCCGCGCAACTGCGGTTCGGGCCCGGCCACATTGTTGATGATGATGGCCGCGATGGCTCCCGCGTTCTGGGCGTTGAGCGCCTGCTGAGCCAATGAGCAGGTGGTGCTGCGATCCATCAATGCGATCTTGCCGGAGACGGCTGCGGCGTTCGTGAATGGAGTATTGCAGCCGTCAGTGACAGTGCCCACGCCATCGGCCACCAACACCAAGGCGCCAGTCGTACCGGCCAGTGTGATGGCGGGCGAAAACACTCCCTGGCCCGAGGTGAAGTCTCCCACGATCGCGCCGCTCATCACCACGTGCGCGCGCTTGCCCAACATGCTCGGCGCATTCGCGGTGACGGCCGGGCCGGTCCAAACGAGATGTGTGGTGTTGATCGCCGACGCAGCGCGTTCGGCGGGCGTCATGTCGATCCAGCTCTTATTGGTGACATTGTCGTACAAGAACCGTTCATAAATGCCGGGCTGGCTCAGGTAGTAATCGCCCGTGGCATCGTCAGTCAACGACAGGAAGCCCAGCCCATGCGCGAACTCGTGTAGCAGCACGGGCAGCAGGTCGATGCCGCTTGCACCTTCGTTGCCGTCATAGCCGTAATACCACGAGCGCGTGGTCAGGCAGGTCGGGGTGCCCACGACCGAATTGAACTGCGCCTCGATGTCGTCCAAGCCGGGCTCGAGGTCGCTGGCAGCGAGTCGGTTGGCCTCGGCAGTCACGTACCAGGTGGCAGGATAACCGGCACCGGCGAAGTCGGACTCGATCGTGTAGGGGCCAGCACTGCCGAGCACGCCGCTCGTGGCCGAGCACGGCAGCGGGTCGAACGAGGCACGCACCCGGATGGGTACGGTGCTGTTCAGAATGGCATCCCAGACTTGGCCCGCCTTGGTGAATACGTTCAAGCGCTGCTGCCCGATGGTGGTGCCGGGGTTGCCGCCGACGGGGGCGACGACGGTGGGATCGTTGAATCCTTCACCCGCGGAATCGAGATTCACGATGACGAAAGTGGCGTGTGCGGTGCCTGCGGTAAGCGAGGCCATGAAAAGCGCAACCAGTGCGATCATGCGTGGTCGCATGTCATCGCCCCCTGCTCGGGGGAGTGTGCCCGACCATCTCGAGCGCTTCCTCTTGGGATTGCACACAGTCCTGCTGGAGTTGCCCTGAGGTACCGATGTACACCACCGAATACGAGCGCAACTTGCCCGCCAAGATTGCGAACCGGGATCCATCGGCGCGGACCGAAATCGGAATACCCGCCAAGGGGTTGGTCGCGCGCGATGTGACCGCCGTGGCACCCGCGAGTCCAAGATCGCTCGATTCGCCGGTCTCCGGCTCGAGTCGCAGGCCCGGTGAGAGGGGCACCGTGGAGATCGGCGCGCGCCAGGCCAGTGGGTGCACTCGCAGCAGGATGTCAGCGGAATGGGATGGCGCCCCTGCAGCTGGCTGGGCTTGTGCGACGGCGACAGCGAAGGGCAGCAGAAGGACGGAAACGATCGTTCGCATGGCGTGGCCCTCAGGATAAATGATGCGGATGTGTGCGGGGAGTGCCTGCGAGGCAAAGGGTAATGCAAGCGAGCGGCTGGTGCACAGGGGGGCGCACCCCGAAATACAAACGGCGGCTGCCGCAAGTTTCGCGGCAGCCGCCGTAGCCCTACGC
>JBDSKE010000155.1:0-20406 GCA_039917105.1 Candidatus Eiseniibacteriota bacterium
GTTCGCCTTGGTCGAACCTTCCTTCGCACGGCTCTGCATGGCGATGAAGTTCGGGATCGCGATCGCGGCCAGGATACCGATGATGACCACGACGATCATCAACTCGATGAGGGTGAAGCCCTTCTGAGACTTGGTCATGTGAGTGACTCCTTCGCTGTTGGGTGGTCCGTGAGGGCGCTTCATCGATGGGCCGGTGAAGGCGTACCTGATGGTCATGTAAGGCAACCCGTATGCCAGCAATGCCGTTGCAGGTGAATCTGGGGATAAGCTGAAGTTCCACTTCGATTTAGGCTGTCAATCGCGCGGGGGCGAATGACCCGCTTGAGTTGGCCCGTCGTGCATTCTTCGACCGCTGCGACCCGAGACCATGCGGATTGCATCCCGCACGCCACGCTTCACGCCGCCTGCTCGTCTGAACCATCGATCGGGTCATCGCCTTGATTCCCGTCACGCTGGCCTGCCGACTTCTCGATCCCGTATGCAATCAGCTTGCGATACAGGGTTGAGGCATTGATCCCCAACAGTTCACTCGAGCGCTTCTTCTGCCAGCGCGTGTAGTTGAGCACCTTGAGGATGTACTCCTTCTCCAACTCTTCGAGCGTCATGTCGGGGGAATCGATCACCAGGCTGCCCTTCTGGCTATGACCAAAGCGGATCTTGTCCGGAAGATCATCCGGGCCGATCGTGCCGCCCTCGTCCAGGATCATGGCGCGCTCCATCACATTCTCGAGCTCACGCACATTGCCCGGCCAGTCGTACTTCATCAACAGCTCCATGGCGTCCTTGCTCACCAGCTTCAACTCGCCACCGCGAGCCTGGCGCTTGAGAAAGTGGTCCACGAGCACGGGAATGTCATCGCGGCGCTGGCGCAACGCCGGCATCCTCAGAGGAATGACGTTGAGGCGAAAGAACAGGTCGGCGCGGAAGCGGCCCTCGGCCACCTCTTTTTCAAGGTCGGCGTTCGTTGCGGCCACCAACCGACAATCGATCTTGATCGTCGTCGTCCCTCCGACCGGGATGATCTCGCGCTCCTGCAGCGCCCGCAGCAACTTCACCTGCGTCGCCAACGGCATCTCGCCCACCTCGTCCAGGAAGAATGTTCCGCCCTCGGCCACCACGAACAGGCCCGGCGCATCCTTGACGGCACCCGTGAATGAGCCCTTCACGTGACCGAACAAGCTGCTCTCGAGCAAGTCGCGCGGGATGGCGCCGCAATTGATGCTCACGAACGGACCGTTCGCGCGTCGGCTGCGATAGTGGATTTCGCGGGCGATCAACTCCTTGCCCGTTCCGCTGTCCCCTTGAACGAGGATCGTGGCCTCGCTGTCGGCGACCTTGTCGACCATCTTGAACACGCGGACCATCTCCTCGGACGAACCGATGATGGTCTTGTCCTCGTGCCCCTTCTTCAGCTCACGCTTGAGGAATTGATTCTCGCTTTTGACCTTTCGCATTTCGATGGCATTGCGAACGACCAGCTTGATCTCATCGTTCTTGGCATTCTTGAGAAGATACTGGAATGCGCCCAGGTTCACGGCATCGATCGCGGACTGTTGCGAGGCGTACGCCGTCATCAGCACGACCGGGATATTCGCGTCATGCTTCTTGATCCCCTGCAACAGTTGGATACCGTCCATGCCCGGCATCTTGATATCACTGATCACCACATCGAAAGACTCGGCCTTGATTTTCTCCAAGGCGTCGCGTCCGCTGTTGACCGTGGTCACCTGGTAGCCTTCCTTGCGAAGCACGATGCCCAGGAACTGGGTCATGCTCTGCTCGTCGTCGACGACCAGGATCTTTTCGCCAGCCATGCTGTCACCTCGCTCCATGCTGCTGTGGGCTTCGATCACGCGGCCACCGCCATCGCCACCACGGTTCCGGGCAATTGCACCCGGGCCGTCGTGCCGCGACCGGCCTCGCTTTCGAGGGTGAGCACGCCGCCATGACGCTCGACGATCCGCTGTGCGATCGCCAGCCCCAGGCCCGTGCCTCCCCGCTTGGTCGTGAAAAAGGGTTCCCCGACACGCGGTAGATCGTCCGCCGCGATGCCCGGGCCATCATCGATGAACTCCACCGCGACCTGGTCGTTCTCCAGTGCGCGCCAGCGCACGCGGAGCGAACCGCGGGTCGGGATCGCTTCCATCGCATTGATCGCCAGGTTGAGCCAGACTTGGCGCAACTGTTCACGGTCGGCGCTCACTTGCGCCGCGCCGACGTCGCTGTCGCAGCACACCTCAACACCCTCGGCTCGGCGGGGGTCGTGGGCCAACATGTTCATCACGTCACGAAGGTGCTCGCCCAAGTCGACCGATTCCAGTGCCAGATCGCGCTCGCGCGAATACGTCAATAGATCGCTGACGAACTTGTTGAGTCGACCGGACTCCTTCGCGATCAGGTCCATGAGCTGGGCGTTCTCGCCCGTCAGGTGCAGCTCGCGCTGCAGGTATTCCACCGAACCAGCGATGGGCTTGAGCCCATTACGGAGTTCGTGCGCGATACCTGCGGACAATGCACCCACCTCGGCCAGAGTCTCGTTCCGGCGCGCACGCCGCTCCATCTCGCGCACTTCGGTCAGGTCCTGGAACACGGCGACCACTCCGGTCAAACCGCCCTCATGCACCAGCACGTTGGTCGATACACCGATCGGCAACGAACGGCCCGTCGCACCCTCGACACGCAATTCCGCCCTGGCGCGACCTTTACCACTCTGCAGAGTCTCGAGGACAAGATCCCGCAAGGCTGCGAGTCGCTCCGGGAGCGCCACGCTGACATGGCGTCCGCGTGACTCCATGGCGCGCACACCCAGGACGGACTCGGCCGCCGGGTTCAGGTAGGCCACGATTCCCTGCGGGTCCACGGTGAAGACCCCCGTGGCCAGGTGGCGCAGGATGACATCGTTGTCCACCCGAACTCGGTTCAACTCGCGCTCGGTGCGTTCAAGGTCATCACGGGTGCGATGCACCCGCTCCCCCAACACCCCGGCCAGCACGCCGGTCATGGTCAGGAATGCCACGAGAAGCTCGGGTTTCGCCAGGGAACCAGTCGAATGCGCTCCCGGCGCTCCCGTCACGCTCGCCAACCAAGGCAAGGCGAGGAAACCTGCGCAGGCGCCAGCCGAAGCGAACAGCCCGCCCGGCACCCGGGCCAACACGCCCCCGGTGATCGCCACCAATGCGTAGAACAGGACGAACTGGCTGTCGCGGCCGCCGGTCTGGCTCGACAGATAGGTGACCAGTGAGAGATCCGCAACCAAATGAAGGTAAGTCTGAACCTGCAACCCCCGCCGAAAGGCAGCTGCCAGCGCGAACACAGCCGAAACGATGCCCACCGCGACCAACGAAGTCCACAGCAACGCAATCGGGCGCGGCGTGACCTCGGGACGCAACAGGACACCAAACGGCAGTGCAAGCGAGGCAATGAGCAGACGCGCAAGGACCAGGGCCTGGAGGGAACTCCAGCCCTGATCCGCCGCGCCCAGGATCGTCGATCCGGGCGCATTGCGCGCGCTCATGGAGACTACGAACGACATCAGTCGCCGCCCGCGACGACCGAGATGAGCTTGAACATCGGCAGGTACATGGCCACGACCATGCCGCCGACGATACCGCCCATGACCACGATCATGACCGGCTCGATGATGGACGTCAGTGTATCGACCGCCGTATCCACCTCGGCTTCATAGAACACCGCGATCTTCGTGAGCATTTCATCCAGGGCGCCCGTCTGTTCGCCCACGGCGATCATCTGGGTCACCATCGGCGGAAACACGCCCGAGGCTTTCAGTGGGGCCGAAACAGTCTCGCCCTCTCGGATCGACGCGCGTGCGCTCATGATGGCCTCGGCGATCACCTTGTTTCCCGCGGTACGAGCGGTGATCTCGAGCCCGGCCAGGATCGGCACCCCCGATGAGATGAGCGTGCCGAGCGTGCGCGTGAAGCGCGCGACGGCCCCCTTCAACAGCACGTCGCCCAGTACCGGCAACTTGATCATCATGGCATCGATCTGGCGATGGCCACTATCGGTTGCGTAATACCGCTGCAGACCGATGGATGCAGCGAACCCTGCGAGCACCAGAGTCCACCACCAACCCGTCAGGAAGTGTGACGCGCCGAGCACGATCTTCGTGGGCAGAGGCAGCTCTCCGCCGAAGTCCGTGAACATCTTTGCGAACGTCGGGATGATGAAGATGAGCATGAATGCGGTCGCGCCCAGGGCCACCGTCAGCACGACGCCCGGGTACACCATTGCCGATTGAACCTTGCGCTTGAGAGCATCCGCCTTTTCGATATACGTCGCCAAGCGCAGGAGGATCTCGTCCAGCACACCGCCCGCCTCGCCCGCTGCGACCATGTTCCGGAACAGGTCGTCGAACACACTCTTGTGCTTGCCGAGCGCGTCCGAGAGCGTCGCACCGGCTTCGACTTCGCGGGTGACATCGGTGATCACCCGGCCGAATGAGGGCTTACTCGATTGCTTCGCGAGGATGTCCAGGCACTGCACCAGTGGCAGCCCGGCGGAGATCATCGTGGCGAACTGCCGCGTGAAGATGGCCAGGTCCTTGGTGCTCACCTTGACGCCGCCGCCGAACTTCGGCAGGGCGAACCCGCCTGTTTTGGGCCGTAAAGAAGTGACCAGGATGCGCTTCTTGCGGAGCAGATCGAGCACATCGTCCTGACGCGAACCCTCGATCTCCCCACTCTGGGCCTCGCCCGCGAGCGTTCGGCCCTTCCACACGAATACCGCCATCGGATCCTCCTCGAGCCTAAGCTGCCGGGCGCATGACCTTCTGAAGCATGCCTTCAAGCTCCATCCGGTCCATGCTGCGGTCCATTGCGTCGTCAGGCGTGAGCTGCTTGTCCTGCACCGCCTGTAGGAGTGCCATGTTCATCGTCTGCATACCGAACTTCTGACCCGCCTGCATGAGGCTGTAGATCTGGTGGACCTTCCCTTCGCGGATCGTTGCCCGGATGGCCGGCGTGCACACCAACACCTCGGCAACCATGGCGCGACCGGTACCGCGGCTGCGCGGCACCAGTTGCTGGGTCATCACGCCCTCAAGCGTGAAAGCCAACTGGGTCAGGATCTGCTTCTGCTGGTCGGCCGGGAACACATCCACGATGCGGTTGACCGCCTCATACGTGCTATTGGTGTGCAATGTCGCGAACACCAAGTGGCCGGTCTCGGCGATCGTGAGCGCGGCCTCGATGGTCTCGAGATCGCGCATCTCACCGATCAAGATCACGTCCGGATCCTGCCGCAATACGTACTTGAGTGCGGTCGGGAACGAGGCCGTATCGGCGCCGATCTCGCGCTGGTTCACGATGCTCTTCTTATGGTGGTGGATGTATTCGATCGGATCCTCGATCGTCATGATGTGGCACTGACGCGTCGCATTGATCTTGTCGAGCATGGCCGCGAGCGTGGTGGATTTGCCCGATCCGGTTGGACCCGTGACCAGCACCAGACCCTTCTGGCGATTCGTGAACTCACGTACCACGGGCGGCAGGCCCAACTTGTCCATGGGTAGGATTTCGTAAGGGATCTGTCGGATGGCCACCGACACCACCCCCCGCTGCAAGAAGACATTCGAGCGGAAGCGCGACAGCCCCTTCACTCCAAAGGAGAAGTCCAGCTCCTTGGTGGTCTCAAAGCGCTTGCGCTGATCATCCGAGAGCACGCTGTAGGCAAGGGAGGCACACTTCTCCGGGGTGAGGACCTCGTACTCGGTCGGCGTGATGGAACCGTCGATGCGTAGCTCGGGGGGCACGCCGGCGGTGATGTGCAGATCGGAAGCCTTTCGCTGCACCATGTCCTCGAGCAGTTGTCGCAGAGTCAGTTCGGGCATCGGGTCCTCTCATCAGCGTTCAGGGAATGCATCCTCACAACTTGTCCGCAGCCGTCTCCTTCAGAATCTCTTCCACCGAGGTGACCCCGCGGCACAGCTTCCACAGTCCATCGCGTCGGAGCGTCAACATCCCGCCCTCGATCGCTTGGCGTTTCAGTTCGATTGCCGAGGCGCGCTGCAGAATCAAGTCCCGCAGTGCCGGCGTGATGTTCATGACCTCATAGACGCCTGCGCGGCCCCGATATCCCGTGTTGTTACAATCGACGCAGCCCTCACCTTCGAACATCGTCGCAGTCGAGGCCTGTTCTTTGTCGAGCTGGAGCTCGTCCAGGACCTCGTCGGAGAGGGTGACGGGATGCCTGCAGTGCATGCAGACTTTTCGGACCAGTCGCTGGGCCAGGATCAGGTTGAGCGAAGAGGCCACGAGGAACGGCTCGATGCCCATATCGATCAGGCGACCGATGGCGCTGGGGGCATCATTCGTGTGCAATGTCGAGAGCACGAGGTGGCCAGTGAGCGCGGCCTTGGTCGCGATGCCGGCTGTGTCAATATCGCGGATCTCGCCGACCATGATGATGTTGGGATCCTGACGCAGGAACGCCTTGAGCGCCGCGGAGAAAGTCAAGCCCACCCCATCGTTGACCAGCACCTGGTTGATTCCGTCCAGGTTGTACTCGACCGGATCCTCGGCGGTCATGACATTCACTTCGGGCGTGTTCACGCGCGACAACGCCGAGTACAGAGTCGTCGTCTTGCCGGAGCCCGTCGGGCCGGTCACCAGCACCATGCCGTAGGGGTTCGAGATCGCGCCCATGAAATCCTTCATGGCGCCAGGCTCGAAGCCCAACTTTTCCAAGTCGATGTTGAGATTGGTCTTGTCCAGGATTCGCATGACGATCTTCTCGCCGAAAATCGTGGGCAGTGCATTGACGCGAAGATCGATGGTGCGATTGACGACCTTGATCTTGATTCGACCGTCCTGTGGTACGCGCCGCTCGGCGATGTCGAGGTCCGCCATGATCTTCAGGCGTGACGTGATGGCCGCCTTGTACTTGTACGGCGGGGCCATCATTTCCTGAAGTGCGCCGTCGATGCGGAATCGGACGCGCATGGTCTTCTCGTACGGCTCGATGTGGATATCCGATGCGCCCTTGCGAACGGCATCGGCGATCAGGGAGTTGACCAGTTTGACGATGGGCGCGTCGTTGACCTGGCCGATTCCCGCGTCGTTCTCGGCCTGCTGCTCGTCCTGCTCGACGACATCGAGGTCCTCCTCCATGCCTTTCATCACATCCGCCATGGTGCCCGCCGAGTCGTAGGCGCGATCCAGCGCCTTCTTGATGGCAATCTCGGAAGCGACATGCGGTTCGACTTCATACCCGGTGATGAACTTGATGTCGTCCAGGGCGAAGATGTTCGACGGGTTCGCCATGGCCACGACGAGCTTGCGGCCACTCTTGGACACGGGCAGCGCCATGAACTTGGTGGCGACGTCGCCCGGGATGAGCTTGGTCAGGCCCGGATCGGGCTCGAAGGACTTGAGGTCGATCGCTGGGCAATTGTAGAGCTTGGAGAGAAAGTCGAGGAGAGAGTCCTCAGTCAACGCGCCGATCTTGACGAGATTGCCCACGATCGTGCCGCCAGCGGTCTTCTGCTGGAGCGCGGCCTTGCTGAGGGCGGTCTCGTCGACCATATGCGCTTCGAGGAGTTTCTGTCCGATGTCTTCGACCACGGTTCATCCTCATGCGGTGAGGCGTGGACAAGGAGACGAGCCTGCGTGACGGCCTGCGCGCCAACGTGCGGGCAGCAAAGTGCGGGGACCACGGGCATACCGTGCTGCGTGCGGGAACGACGCACGCGCACGAGCCCGTGAGACACGACTCCCCGTGGTCATCGGCATCGGCCCCTGCACGACTGAAGGGAAAACTGCAAGGGTTCCAGCGCTTCACCGGTGCAGGCTGCACGGCATTCATCGCACTGGGCGGCTTGAGCGACTCTTGGTCGGAGGCCCTTCGGGGCTCGAGGCGCTTGGGCTGGCACCATCCACGGACACGAGCGGCACCAGCCGGGCGAACAGCTTGGGGCCAATGCCCTGGACCGCAAGCAGGTCCTCGCGCGAATGGAAACGCCCCACTCGAGCGCGATGGGCCAGAATCCGGCCCGCGATCACGGGCCCGATCCCGGGCAGCGCATCCAATTCCTGGAGGGTTGCGTGATTGAGATCAACAGGCCCCGCCGGTGCTTGGGCGGGCCTGGGCGGGGCCGAAGCGGGCTCTGAAGCACCGACGGTGGTCATGGAGCCCGAGAGAGGGGCGCCTTGGACGGGGAGCTTCGGCGGCGGCTGGCGGGACTGCCATAATTCCTGGGCGGTGCCCAACATCATCAGGACCAGCAACGTCAGCGCTCCGCGGCGCTCCCCCGGAGTCAGGTCGAACATGCGAACCTCGGCCGGGGGCGGTTGGGATGCGGGGCTTCAGGCGGCGAATGACTCGCCGGTTCGTCGAACTAGTTGAAGAAAGGCCAGATCAGCGAGGCGCGCAATTGGCGGCCGGTCCCGAGCGCGGGCCGTCCGGTGAGCAGGTCGAGCCAAACCTGCGGACGCCGCTCGTCCTCCAGATCGTCGGCGCGCACCACGATCGTGGCGTCGCCCAGCGTGACTGCAACCGACGCCGCCAACGTCGCGAACGCCGGCAGTACCTCCTCGTCGAATCCTCCCACGATGGAGGAGCCGATGTCGGTCTCGCGCGCCCCGACATAGGCCGTCTCGAGTCGCAGCCTGACGCCCAGGTCCCCGGTGAATGCGCTGAATCCGGTTTCTGCTGCCAGCCTGGCGCCAGTGCCAGGGTCGATCCAGCGCTGCCCATCGCGGTCGCGGGCAAGCGCGAAGGTACTCACCTCGAGCGAACCCACGCGGCCGCGAATGCCGGCTTCCAGCGTGGCGAGGGCGAACTCCTTGGCTCGCGACTCGGACTGGTATCCGATCCGAAGTTGGATGTCGCGCAGCGGATAGGGCACCAGCGTCGCCTTGTTCCCCGTACGGCCCAACAAAAGCGCCCCCTCGATCCAACGTCGCCGGATCGAGCCAGTCCCCACCTGCAGCCCGCCCACCCACGTGTTCTGCACGAATGGCCGTGCACTGGGCGAGAGGTCACTCCAGATGGGATCGAGGACGCGTTCCGTGAACAGCCTGAGCTGAACTCGATCGTCGGCGTGACGCCATGCCAACCCGGGCGCCAGTTGCGCACGTTCGCGATTCCGCCGGGAGGCATCGGACCATCCGCCGCCCAACTGCATCTCGAGTGTGCCCCATTGCCACGGTCGTTCCACGCGACTCGCTGCCCACAGCGCGCGCTCATCCCACACAGTACGCTCACCATCGGAGTACCGTCTCACCACGCGGCCTTGTCGTGCCCAGAGACGAACCGCCTCGATGTGATCGCCGCGCGTGTGTGTGAGTTCGCTCACTATGCGCGTCTGCTGCGCATCGCGACGGCCCTCGCGGAAGGTGCTGCCCAGGCTGGCGTCGCTCGAAACGCGTCCATCCCATCCGCGCTCGAGCGTGACCATCGAACGCCACTCGCCTCGCGCCCAATCGTACCCGAGCTCGCCGCTCTCGCCGCGACCACTCTCTGTCAGCGGATATCTCAGGCTCGCGCCCAGCCCGCGCTGGGTGAAATGGGTGCGCAAAGTGTGCGCGCCGCGACGCAATCCCCCATCGACCGTCCACAGGTGTTCTGCTGACAGGTTCAAGGCGCCCACCCCACCGCGCCGCTGCCCCGTTGATCCGATCCTTAGCCAATGCCGCCGGTCGGAACGCGTCAGGAACAAGCTGTTGCGTTCGATCGCCGAACTCCCATTGACAAAAGTGAACACCGCGCGCGGTTTCATGTTGAGTGAAGGAGTGAAGAATGTTCGCGCACGAACGATGCCGCCGCCGAATCCCTCCCATGCCGAGTCCTCCCCGAGCACCACGCTAGCGCTGTCGGCCCAAGCCAGCGGTGGTTGGGCCTCGACAAGGCCCGGCGGCGGCGCCGCCCATGGCGCGGCAGAATCCTGCAGCCACCAGCCACCGCGCACCAGGCCGGCGAACGACAGCGGCAACCCGATCCCGGTGTGCCCATCGGATACCCAGCCGGGCCGACCGGGAGCACTCCACCATTCCACGAACGAAGCAGTCGAGCCAGCGGCCACAGGAGCTTCGGCGTGCACGCGCGCGGCGCTCCCGGGCAAAGCGAACGCGGCGCAGCACAACAGTAGGCGAAACGGGACGGCGAGGCGGATGGCGGTTCTCCGTCGGGGTGGGCGGCGGGACCGGATGGCCTCGCGGCGAAAGCCCGTGCAGACTAGCGACCCGCCGCGCCGTCCGTCAACGCCCGTCGCGCCGACGACGTTCCGTGCGCGGACGAGTCGGGGACTTCAGCGCCCCGCAGCCGTGCGCAGACGCTCGAGTGTGCGCTCAGGAACTGGCATGTCGCCGAGCCCGGCACCGCGATGGCTGGAGTGGAAATCGGAACCGCCGCTGGGGATCAAACCGAGCCGGTCTGCGGTCTCCTTCCAGCGCCGCTGAGTCGCCATATTGTGTTGCGGGTGCCAAACCTCGATCCCGGTGAGGCCGGCTTCGTGCAGGCGTTCCACCTGGAGCACCGCAAGCGCCGAACCCGGGTGGGCCAGTACCGCGACGCCTCCCGCTTCACCGATTGTGGCGATCGCCTCTTCGGAGCGGAATGCCGGCCGAGGTACGAACGCTTCACCGCGGGGACCAAGATAACGCTGGAAGGCCATGTCGATGCTGGGCACATGTCCCGCGCGCACCAGCGCCTGGGCAACATGTGGGCGCCCTACCACGCCGGGTCCGGCAGCAGCAAAGACCGCATCGCCATCGACCTCGGCGCCCAGTTGGCGCAGCCGCTCGAGAATGGCGCATGCGCGCTCGCGGCGTTCCTCCCGGAAGCGCACGAGCCTCTGCGACAGCGGCGCCGAAAGAGGATCGAGGAAGTAGCCAAGGATGTGCAGGTCCTGCCCATCAAGCAATGACGAAATCTCGATACCGGGCACGATCTCGATTCGATCCCCTGCGGCCTCGAATGCCGGCGCAACGCCTTGCACCGTGTCATGATCGGTGATGGCGAGGGCCACGAGTTGGCGGGCCAAAGCAAGATCGATGAGTTGCGCAGGCGAGAGCTGCCCGTCACTGAAATGCGTGTGCGCGTGCAGGTCCAGCCGGCGACCGCCGTCAGGGGTCGACCAACCGCGGGTCATGCCTGGCCCGTCGCCCCGCGAAGTGACGCGATCCGAGCATCGACATCCTCGTAGCCGGACAACACCTCGGCGACGGCCTCGAACTCACGCAGGGCCGACGCCCGGTCCCCGGCTGACTCGTGCGCCTGCGCAAGGTGGAAGCGCAACTCCGCCGCGCCGGCGATATCCAGGTCCGGGACTGCGAGTGCACGCTCGAACTCGATGACCGCTTCGGCGAAGCGGTCCTGTTCGATGTAACACCGCCCCGTCATCTCGAGCGCACGCGCCGCCAAGCGCGAATCCTGTTCGGCGATCCGGAAGGAATCGACTGCCTGTTCGATCAGGCCCATCTCACGGTAGGTCATGCCCAGATCGTAATGGCTTTGGGCGTCCCCGGAAAGCTGGGCCTCGACGCCGCGCTGGAACTCGGCCAGGAGCCCGGAAAGATCGAAGGTCACGGCCTCGGCGCGCCCCACTGCGACCTCGACGCGCCCCACCTCACCACTCTCGGACGAACCGGGGCTCGCTGAGGCAGCCGTCGGGCGATCGGCAACCGGAACCTCCGAAATACCACCGGCCGAGGAGGAGGCGCTGGCTTCCGCCATGCGCTGCAGGCGACGCGAGGCCACTTCGTTCTCGGAATCGAATGCCGTCGCCTGCTCGAACCACTCGCGCGCCGCGATTTCGTTTCCGTCATTCAGGGCGCGATCGCCCAACTCGCACGCGACCTGGGCCGCCTCGTGTGCGTTCGCTCGCGCCTGGCAGTTTCCAAGCCAGAGGATCATCACCTCCTGGGTCGCCTGCGCCCCGCGACCCAGGCTTCTGTAAATCGTGGCCGCATTGTCGAGACGGCCAAGTTGCTCATAGGCCTGCCCGGCTTCAGCCAGCGTGCGTGAAGCCAGCTCCCGGTTGCCGGAGCGGAACTGCTCCTGTGCTTCGGCGAGCAGGCTCTCGACTCGCACGAGGTTCGCTTCCTCGGTCGAGCCGGCGCCCACGGATGGTGACGCCAACGGGACATCCGAAGGGAACGCCAGCCCCGGCGCGCTCGGAGAATCCTCGTCCAGATCCGCGAGTGGCTGGCTACTCAACATCGCCTCGGCTTCCTCGGCGATCTCGTACACACTTGCATCCGGCTCGTCGTCGACCGTGATCTCGTACACGCTCGCATCCGGCTCGTCGTCGACCGTGATCTCATACACGCCCATATCCGGCGCATCGTCCATCGGACTCTCGAACCCACTCGGCTCCGATGCGGCTTCCACCGGAATCTCGTACACGCGGGTTTCGTCCTCGGGGGTGGGCCGTTCCTCGAGCCGCGGAGCGCTGAACCTCGTGCCCCCCGTCTCCAGCCCTTCCACACGGCTGTCGGCCCCTGGCTCGACTTCAACTTCAACAACAGCACGGTGCGTCGATGCGACCGCCAGGCTGGGATCCCCAGGCACTGACCGGGCAGGCTCACTTGCCACCGCTTGAGCATCGAGTTGCGTCGCTCGTTCGGAACAGCGGAGCGCGTCAGTCCCCTGATTGCGGGCGCGGTAGTGGTTCGCAGCTTCGAGCATCGCCGCGGCGGCTTGACTGTTGTCGCCGACAATCAGGTAGGCCTCAGCCAGTTGCTCCAGCACTCGCACGTTGTCCTGACACACGTCGAAAGCTGAGCGTAACGCCTTGGTCGCCTCTTCGGGCAAGTTCGAGCGCACCATCTGTTCGGCGTATTGCGTATAGTAAAGCGCGGATTCGCCCGCGAATCCGTCGAGTGCGTGCAGATTCGCCAAGCTCTTCAACACCCTCGCTTGCGAAAGCGAAAGGCGGAGCATCTTCTTGCACACGGCGATCGCGTTCTTGTACAGCGAAGCCTTCTCGTACGATCCGACTGCGGACAGGTAACGGTCGGCAGCCTGTCCCGGGTCGCCCTTCTTATAGAGAAGGTCGGCGAGGAGCACGTAATTGTAAGGGTCGGCTTCTTCGCTCTGGACGAGTTTTTCATACTCGTTGAGCGCGCCGTCCAGATCATTATTCTGGATACAGCGCTGGGCCCGACGCTTGATCTCGATCGCCTTTTCCAAGTTGGCTGGCTCTCCCCGGCAGGGCTCTTGATGCGCCGGACAAAGGTCTCTCCCTAACTCAAGCGTTCATGGCTGCCTCGACCGCGGCGCGGCTTTTATCCGCTGCGCAATACAACGCAGCACGCGTCGCAGCAAGGTCCGCTGCCACCCCCTCCTTATCGGCGGAGGGTGCGAGCGACTTCAGGTTGATTTCGACATTCCACAACGCGCCCTCCCCGGCGGCGCGGGCCAGCAACCCGGCGACACCGGCGTCCGTCACCGCATTGACGTTCCCGGAAACTGCCGCGATCGCAGCGATTTCCGCGACCTCCGCGCACGCTCGAGCGGTGCTCAGGGGAACTCGCGCAGCCTCAAGCTCCGCGGCCGCGATGGCGCGGTCGCGCGCGCCGACTTCCTCTGCCGTCGTGCTGGCCATTCGGCGGGCCTGGAGCACTGCCTCGAAGGCTTCACTATCCTTGCGGGCCAGGACCAGCAACTCCCCCCGCAGGCGCTCGGCGTCTCGCTTCAGGTCCACCATGACGCCCTCGGCCGCGACGTACTTCTTTTTGCCAATGGTGAGATTCGCCACCATGGTCGTGAGTGTGGTCGCGAGCGCGCCCACGAACGCCGCGACGGTCCCCCCACCCGGGGTAGGGGTCGGGCCGGCGACTTGGTCGAAGAAGGTCGAGATGGGCACGGCCCCGGTCAATGGAGGATTGCGGAGCCTCAGTTCCAGCACTTGGTCGCGTTGGAAGTTCTCGAGTTGAAGCGAGTGCTCGGCCGCCGCGAGCATCGCCGCCTCTGGTATCAGTCCCACCACCTCGCAACCCGACACCGATGCCCCATGCCGCGCGGCTTCGTCACGGATCAGGGCGAGCACGCGGTGCACCGGCGTGGACTCCACGTCCACCAGATTCATGCTGACCTGTGCGCGTCGGCCATTCTCGATACTGAAACCCAGCGCCCGGACGTTCTTGAGTCCACCGGATTGCTCCCGGATCGCAGCGGCGATGGCCTTGGCAACGCGCACATCGCCCGTGCTGAGGTTCGCATTGAAGGCAACCAGGAATCGCCGCGCCCCTATCGCCGTCGCGCCAGCGGTGGCGTGGATGCGTTCGGGTCCGAAATCGGGCTTTCTCGCCGCGTCCTTACCGATGCCTTCACGCAGCCCCTCGAACTCGCCGCGACGGACGTCGGCGAGGCTGCGGCGCGTGGGTGTGGACGCTGCTGCTTCATAGAGGAAGACTGGAATCGCCAGTTCCCTCCCAACCCGCGCACCCAATTGCCGGGCCAACTCGGCGCAATCGTCCAACGTCACCCCTTCGACCGGCACGAACGGCACCACATCGGTGGCACCCATGCGGGGGTGCTGGCCCGCATGCTGGTTCAGGTCGATGAGTTGCCCGGCCTTGGCGATGGCACGGAACGCGGCTTCCATCACGGGCTCCGGTTCCCCCGCGAAGGTCAGCACCGAGCGATTGTGGTCGGGGTCCATCTCGCTGTCGAGCAGCGTCACACCCGGCACGGCAGCGATGGCATCGAGGATCTGCTCGACCACCTCGCGTCGGCGGCCCTCGGAGAAGTTCGGAACACATTCGACCAGGCGGGGCATGGATTCCTCCAGGCTCAGGACGTCGGCGGCTCGTGGCCGACGATGGTGGACCGACTCACGGCCAGACGCGCCGCTCCACCGCGGGCAGCGCAAGATCGGCGCCGCGCATGAACACGGTATCGGGACGGACGGCGGGCATCCAGTACGGCATTTCCTCCAGGCTTTCGCACTCCCACGACACCGCGTCCCCCCACGTGCCCGGCGATAGGTGTCCCACTTCACCCTCGGCGCCCAACGCCTTGGCCGCGTTCCAGGTGATTGCGAGCAGGGTCTCCTCGGCGTTGAAACCGCACAAGCGTGAACACAACGCCGCCATCTCCATGAGCGACTGGGCCGGCGCGGTGCCGGGGTTGAAATCGGTGGCGATCGCCACGCGCGCGCCCGTACGCCGTAGCATCGCGGCCTCAGGCAGTTGTTGGCGGAGCGTGAGCGCCGCTGCGGGAAGCAGGACTCCCACCGTCCCAGCTTCCGCGAGCATCCGCCAGTCCTCCTCGATCGCGCTCTCGAGGTGATCGGCCGAGCGCGCTCCCAGTTCAGCAGCCAGCTTCGCACCGCCGAAGCGGGACATCTGCTCCGCGTGCAGCTTCACGGGGAACCCCAACTCCACGGCGCGCGTCAGCACGTCGCGGCACTCTTCGACCGTGAACGCGACGGGATCACAGAACACGTCGATCGCGCTCGCCATGCCTCGCCGGTGCACTTCCGGCAACAGTTGGTCACGAACCTCTTCAACGTAGACTTGGCGCCGATCGGCATACTCCACCGGCAAGGCGTGCAGCAGCAGTGCGGTGCGATGCACCCGAACGGGGACGCGAATAGCGGCACCGCCCATCAACTCCAGCAGGCGGATCTCGCGCGAGATCGTGAGTCCATAGCCGCTCTTGACCTCGACCGTGGTGCAGCCGTTGGCGCGCCAGCGTTCGAGCCGATTGGCGAGCATCTTCTCGAGCACTTCCTCCTTGACCGCCGCCGTGGCAGCTACTGTAGAGCGGATGCCGCCCCCCTCTGCGGCGATCTCGGCGTACGTGCGGCCCGCCAACTTCATCTGGAACTCGGCGGCCCGGTTCCCGCCGAAGATCATGTGCGTGTGGCAGTCCACCAAGCCCGGCGTGACCAGTTTTCCATTGGCGTTGATCGGTCGTGCATCGGGGTGCCGACGGAACAACTCGGCCACCGGTCCGACCTCCAACACGCGCCCATCCCGGAACACCACCGCCCCCTTGGGGAATCGCAATACTTCACGCCCCGCCGCGTCCGGCGTCACCACTTCACTGGTATTATGAAGGATCAGGTACGCGGTGCGGCCCGCCACCGGTTTGCTGCTCGGGTCGCCTGCTGGCCAATAGGTCATCGTCCCTGCTTCAATCGGTCACGCCAGGCAACTTCATCGCCGTTGCCCGAGCATGCGCGATCGCTTCGGGGTATCCCGCATCGGCGTGACGCATCACGCCGGTTCCGGGGTCATTCATGAGCACGCGGCGCAGGCGGTCATCCGCTTCGCGGCTGCCATCGCACACGATCACCATGCCGCTGTGGATGCTGTTGCCGATCCCCACACCACCGCCGTGGTGCAGACTCACCCACGAGGCGCCCGAGGCGGTGTTGAGCAGCGCGTTCAGCAATGGCCAGTCGGCGATGGCATCGCTACCGTCGCGCATGGCTTCGGTCTCGCGGTATGGCGAGGCGACCGAGCCCGCGTCGAGATGGTCGCGCCCGATGACGATGGGGGCCTTGAGCTCGCCGTCCCGAACCATCTGGTTGAAGCGCAGTCCAAGCCGATGCCGTTCGCCATATCCGAGCCAACAGATGCGGGCCGGCAGGCCCTGGAATGCGATGAACTTCTGCGCCAGCGGGATCCACCGATGGAGGCGTGCGTCATCGGGGAACTCATCGAGTGCGGCAGCGTCGGTCGCGGCGATATCGGCGGCCTCGCCCGACAACGCCGCCCAGCGGAACGGGCCCTTGCCGAGGCAGAACAATGGGCGGATGAACTCCGGCACGAATCCGGGGTAGGAGAACGCTTCAGCCTCGGGCAGTCCGCCCTTCACGGCCTCGCCGCGAAGGTTGTTGCCGTAATCGAACAGCACGGTGCCCTTGGCCGCCATGCCCAACAGCGCCCGAACGTGGGTGGCCATCGAGCTGCGACTGCGCTCGATATAGGCATCAGGCTGCTCGGCGCGCAATGCCGCCGCCGCTTCCAGCGACAGGCCCGCCGGCACGTAGCCCACGAGCGGGTCGTGCGCGGACGTCTGGTCGGTGGCCGCGTCGGGGACCACGCCGCGCCGCAGCAATTCCGGAATGACTTCGGCCGCATTGCCGACAAGTCCCACACTGAGCGGCTGCCGTGCCGCCTGGGCGTGGTGGCACCACGCGAGCGCTTCATCGAGCGAGTGCGTGACCCGATCGCAATAGCGCGTTTCAACCCGACGGCGCGCGCGCAGCGGGTCGACCTCGATGGCCAGGCACACGCCGCCATTCATGGTGACCGCGAGCGGCTGCGCACCGCCCATCCCACCAAGGCCCGCGGTGAGCACCAGGCGGCCTGCGAGCGTTCCGTCGAAATGCCGCTCGGCGCACTCGGCGAAAGTCTCGAACGTGCCTTGGACGATTCCTTGTGAGCCGATATAGATCCACGAGCCCGCGGTCATCTGCCCGTACATGATCAGGCCCTTCTTCTCGAGCTCGCGGAAGTGCTCCCATGTGCCCCAGCGCGGCACCAGATTGGAATTCGCGATCAATACCCGGGGCGCATTCGCGTGCGTACGGAACACGCCGACGGGTTTACCACTCTGTACAAGCAGCGTCTCGTCATCCTCGAGTGCGCGCAGCGCCGCAACGATACGGTCGAATGAGGGCCAATCGCGTGCAGCCTTGCCGGTTCCGCCATAGACGACCAGATCCTCGGGGCGCTCGGCAACGTCGGGGTCGA
The DNA here is from genome assembly GCA_039917105.1 of Candidatus Eiseniibacteriota bacterium. Taxonomy (GTDB): domain Bacteria; phylum Eisenbacteria; class RBG-16-71-46; order RBG-16-71-46; family RBG-16-71-46; genus CAIXRL01. The sequence goes on from JBDSKE010000155.1 coordinate 17,670, forward strand.
GGTTATTCATGAGCATGCGCAGCGCTGCTTCCTGCACCCAGCCTTTACAACTGCGCTCGGTGCCGCGCGGCGCGCGGATCACCCGCGGGGCAAGGGCCGGATTCATGAGCCCAGCACCTCCTCGACCAAGCGCAACGGCGCGCTGGAAAGGGCCCAGCGAGCGACCGCCTCGCAGGGTCCCGACAGCGGGCGGTCACCCTCGGGTGCGGGGACGATGCGGCGGATCGCACCGTAGAGCATCTCGCAGCCATGGCCGGCGGTGAGGGGTCGACGCAGTTCCAACGCGCGACAGCCGCAGAGCAGTTCCATCCCCACCACTCGCGCAGCGTTCTCCACGATGTGACGCGCGTGCCGTGCAGCAATCGGGGCCATGCTCACATGGTCCTCGATGCCGCCCCCGGTGGGAATCGAGTCCACGCTCGCCGGATGCGCCAGAGTCTTGTTCTCGCTGACGAGTGCGGCGGCCGTGTACTGGGCCAGCATGTATCCGGATTCGAGCCCCGGATTGGTCGCCAGCACGGCTGGAAGTTCTGAGACACGCGCGTCCACCAGACGGTCGATGCGTCGCTCGCTCAGCGACGCCAACTCGGCGACGGCGAGCTTGAGATAATCCGACACCAACGCGATCGGCTGCGCGTGGAAATGTCCGGCCGAGATGATCTCGCCGCTCTCGGGGAATACCAGCGGGTTGTCATTGACTGAATCTAGCTCGATCTCGAGCTGGCGTTCGACATGCAGGATCGCATCCCATGAAGCTCCCATCACCTGGGGCACGCAGCGTAGGCTGTAGGCATCCTGCACCCGCCCGCAGTCTTCGTGCGAGGCCACGATGGTCGAGCCCTCGCTGTAGGCGCGCAGCCGCCGCGCTGCCTCCGCCGCGCCGGGATACGGGCGCAGGGCCTGCACATCGGCCCGGGCGGGCTTGAAGCTTCCCAGCAGGACTTCCGTGGACAGCGCCGCCGCCGCTATCGCGGACTCCCAGAGCCGTTCGGCGTCGGCGCAGGCGAGGACCGCGTTCGCCGTGCTGAACTGCGTTCCATTGATGAGCGCCAATCCTTCCTTGGCCTCAAGTGTCATCGGCTGCAACCCCGCGCCGCGCAGCGCGAGCCCGGCGGGCATGCGCTGCTCGCCGAGCCACGCCTCGCCCTCGCCGATCAGGACGCTCGCAAGGTGCGCGAGTGGTGCAAGATCGCCCGAAGCGCCGACCGAGCCCTGGGTCGGGACGACCGGCGTGACCTGGCGCTCGAGCATGGCGATCAACATCTCCACCACCTCGGGCCGCGCCCCCGAGAACCCCTTGGCGAGCGATGCCGCGCGCAATAGCAACATGGCGCGCACCACATCGCGGGAGGCGCCAGCACCCACTCCGGCACTGTGTGAACGCAACAGATTCACCTGGAGCGTGCGCACGTCGTCGGCGGGGATTTGGCGATTCTTGAGTTCTCCGAAACCGGTGGTGACCCCATACACGACCCGGCCTTCGGACACCGCCCGGTCCACGACGGCACGGCTGGCGCGCATACGATCGTACGCTGGGCGTGAGAGTTCGATCCGCACGTCGCCACGCGCCACTTCCACCACGTCATCCAGCGTGAGCGCTGCCTCACCGAGTCGGATCACCCGTCTTCCCCCACCGCTACGCCGTCGCCCGAGAGGAACCGTGCGGCCTCGACGGCGAGTTCGCGCGGATCACGACACCATTGAGGTTCCACTGGAAGGGCGGCACGAAACGGGCCGCGGTACGAGGCCGTCGCCAAGCGGGGATCACACACCACCAGCACACCACGGTCGTCGCTGCGACGGATGAGCCGACCCACGCCCTGACGGAATCGCACCACTGCCTCGGGCACCGCATCGTCCCCGAACGGATCGAGGCCGCGGTCTCGCAGCCGCTCACCGCGCGCCTCGACCAAGGGGTCATCCGGCACGGAGAACGGGAGCTTCGCGACCACGAGGAGTTCCAAGGTCTCTCCCGGGAAGTCGACACCTTCCCACAGGCTCTGCACGCCGAGCAAGACCGCCCCCCGTTCGTTGCGGAAGCGTTCCGCCAACAGCCCCGCCGGACCATCCCATTCCTGCGCGAGGAGCCTGCGCCCGGCCGGCAGCCGCCCCGAGATGTGTTCGCGTACCCGCTTGAGACGCTGATGCGCGGTGAACAGCACCAGTAGGTTGCGTTCGCTGGCGTGCGTCAACTCCACGATCAACTCACCGATGCCCGCTGCTTCGTCGGGCCCGGCTTCGTAGACGAAGACGCGCATCTGCTGATGCAGCGGGAAGGGCGAGGGGTAGCTCGCGGTCTCATACGGCAACCCCCACTGCTCGCCAAGGCCGAGGCGCTCGGCCGCCCAATCGAAATCGCCGGCGCTGGAGAGCGTGGCCGAAGTGAGGATCGAGGCGCGCGCCTTGGAGAGCACCATGCGGCGCGCGTGGTCCCCGACCCACACTGGTGCGCCGCGCAGTTCAGCCGTCTTCGAGCCAGGCGAACGCGATTGCCAATACACCCAGTCTGGATCGGTCGCTTGGGAGAGTTCGGATAAGTCGCCACCCAGGTGCTCCCACCGGGAGGACACCAACTCGAGCTCGGACATCAGCGCCTCGCCCGCTTCCCCGGCTTCGGTGGTGGCCACCGCGCTCGAAGCCCGGCGCAGCGTACTGGCGAAGTGCGTGCAATGTTCGAGGAGCACTTGCACTGACTGAAGTTCACGACCCAGCAGTTCACCAGCACTTCGGTAGCGTT
>JBDSKE010000156.1:0-14730 GCA_039917105.1 Candidatus Eiseniibacteriota bacterium
GCGTAGGGCGAGCCGAAGGCCGCAAGGTCGGAAGGCGTGAACACCCAGCCGGGCTTAGCCTGGGCGATGGACTCGCGGATGGAGCTTGAGGTCCTCATGGGTTGGATTGTCCGCGTGGGTTGTTAATGATTCAAGTTATTTTTTTAACAATAAGACTAAGTGCTGCTACGCAAGCGACCGCCGATCGCCGAGCGGTTCAACGCGCAGAATGTGTACGACCGTGACAATGTGTTCCAGTATCCGTGGGATATCTGAATGAACAAACTACTGTCCACGCCCAGGCGCCAAGGAGCAGGCATGACTCAGCAACAATCCACTGGACAGACCCATGTGGTGTTCGGGGCCGGGCAGATCGGTACGCCATTGGCGCAACTGCTGGTCGCGCGCGGGCACACGGTGCGACAGGTGCGGCGCAAGTCGGCGGCGGTGCCCGCGGGCGTGACGGTCGTGCACGGCGATGCCGCCGACCTGGCGTTCGCCGCGCGCGCGGCCGAAGGCGCCACCGCGATCTACCACTGCATGAATCCGGCGTATTCCACGCAACAGTGGGAGGACTTCCTGCCGCGTTGGGCGGACAGCCTCACGCAGGCTGCCGGTCGCGCCAAGGCCAGGCTGGTGGTGCTCGATAATCTCTACAACCTCGGGGTGCCCGCGGGGCCCATCAACGAAGACACGCCGATGGCCGCCACCACGCGCAAAGGGGCGATCCGGGAACGCGTGCAGGCGAAATACATCCACGCGCACGAGCGCGGTCATGCGCGCGTGGTGATGGGTCGGGCCTCGGACTTCTTTGGCCCGGGCGCGTCCCAGTCCCACTTCGGCGATTCCTTCTGGCCCGGCGTGCTCGCCAACGGTGGCGGCACGTTCATCGTGCCTGTCGATGTGCCGCACAGCCTGGCCTACACCCACGATGTCGTGGCCGGCTTGGCCACATTGGCCGAAGCGCCCGAGGAGGCCTACTGCCGATGGTGGGTGCTTCCCACCGGGCCTGCGATCACCGCGCGTGAGACCGCCAAGCATCTGTCTGCGGCGTTGGGACGCAACATCCGCATCAACGTGATCCCCTCGTTCATCCGTAGGACGCTCGGGCTGTTCATGCCGACGCTGCGTGAACTCGAGGAGATGATGCCCACGTGGCGATCACCCTACGTGGTGGACGACCGGCAGTTCCGCGAAAGATTCGGCGTCTCGCACACGCCGATGGAAGAAGCCGCAACGGCAACGGTCGCGTGGGCGCGCGAACACTACGGGCGCAAGTAGTCAGGCCCGATCGCGCGGGGCCGTGTCAGGCGCCCGGCTTCTCCAACACCACCAACTCCTCGGCACGCTCCGCCGTGGTGTACAGGTGCAGCCCCAGCGGCAACAGGCCCGCTTCGGCGAACAGCCGTTGGTACACGGCCGGGGTGCGCATCTGGAACTCGGCATGGTCGCCGTGGATGTCGTCAGCGCTGGTGAACGCCTCGATGAATGCGACGCCGTCGAGCAATCCGGCCAGCGTCACCAGTCCGATGCGCACTTCGGATGACTTCACGTAGTGCAGCACGTCGGCGCACACCACCAGATCGTACGGGCCCTCGAGCCCCATGTAGCTCAAGTCGGCCAGCGAGCCCTTGCGGATGTTGCGCCGCTTACCGTAGCGCTCGACCGCGTAGTCGCTGGAATCGAAGCCCTGGTACTTCACGCCCGGACGCATGCGTTTGAGGATCGCGCGCCAGGGCGCCTCGCCACAGCCCACGTCCAGGACCGTCTTGAGCTTGCGGCCCAGGACATACTCGGCGGCGGCAACGGCCAGCTTGACCTTGCGCTCGATGAAGTCGCGCTGGCCCACCCCGATGTTGGAGCGCCGGTACCATCGGTCAAAATACTTCTGGTCGTACTGCTTCATGCACGATGCGCCGGGCGCCGACGCCTCCAGCTCGTTGTCCGCCAAGGAGCCTCCGGATGCTGGGGTTCGAGCCGAGCTGGGGTGCAAGAGGCGGGCCCGCTCACTCCTTGATGCGCTTCACTTGCGCGCCCAGCTTGGTGAGCTTGGCCTCGAACTGTTCGTAGCCTCGGTCCAGGTGGTAGATGCGCGAGATGGTGGTCTCGCCCTCGGCGACGAGCGCCGCCAGTGCCAGGGCCGCGCCCGCGCGAAGGTCGGTCGCCATCACCTGGACACCGGAGAGCTGCTCCACCCCCTTCGCCACGGCGACGTTGTCCTTGAGTTCAATATTCGCGCCCATGCGGCGCAACTCTGCGACATGCGTGAAGCGGTCGAGGTAGACCGTGTCCGTGATCACGCTGGTGCCGCCGGCGATGCTGGCCAACGCCAGCATCTGCGCCTGCATGTCGGTTGGGAATCCTGGGAACGGCAGCGTGGTGACATCCACCGCATGCGGGCGCGGGGGGCCGGTGACCGTGACCTCGTCCACCTCGCGTACGATCACGCAGCCGCATTCCTCGAGCACTGTGAGCGTCGCTTCCAGGTGCTCCGGTACGACGCGCTCCAGCGTGATGGAGCCGCCGGTCATGGCCGCCGCCGCCGCGAACGTGGCGGCCTCGATGCGGTCGGGGATGATTGTGGTGTCGATCGGCGAGAGCTCGGTCACGCCAGCAATGGTGAGCCGCCGTGTGCCCAAGCCCTGGATGCGCGCGCCGCACGCGTTCAGAACCTGGCCCAGCACGGTGATATCGGGCTCGATCGCAACGTTATCCAGCACCGTGGTGCCTTCGGCCAGCACCGCGGCCATCATGAGTTGCGCGGTGGCGCCCACGCTGACCACATCGAATGTGTAGTTCGCGCCCTTCAACCGGACGTTCTCGCCCACGATGTAGCCGCGCTTGATCTTGAGCTTCGCGCCCAGCGCTTCGAGGCCTGTCATGTGCAGGTTGACCGGTCGCGGTCCCCACGCGCAGCCGCCGGGCAACGACACCTTGGCCGCGCCCATGCGGGCGAGCAGCGGGCCGAGCACGTAGATGCTGGCGCGCATGGTCTTGACCAGTTTGTACGGTGCCTCGACCGAGGTGAGGTCCGTGGTGTCGATGGTGCACTCATCGCCCTGGAAGGTGATGCGCGCGCCCAGAGTCTCGAGCACCTTGGCGAATGTTCGCGTATCGACCAACTGCGGCATGTTGCGCAGGCGGTGCTTGCCTGGCATGAGCAGCGTGGCCGCCATGACGGGGAGCGCCGCGTTCTTGGCGCCACTGATCGCGACGCGCCCGGAGATGCGGCGTCCGCCAGTGATGACGAGTGCGTCCATGAGGGAACGTTCCGTATGGGGGTCCGTGGTGGAATGGGTGCTGGTGCGTTGGGTAGGCATTACGCGATTATCACGGTGCGTGCGTGCAAGCGCAATGCCGGAACGGGCGGAACGCGCTAGAATGTAGACACTTCCCATCCATCCGCTCGCCACCCGGAGCTCACGAGGACCTGATGCGCCTCCCTTTCACCGCCCCTGGCTTCGCCCTGCTGCTTATCGCCAGCGCCTCGATCGCCGCGCCAGCGCCGCCGGTTCGGCTCTCAGCGGTTGTGACTGACTCGCTCACCCGAGCCGTGAACACTGACCGAGCCGAGACCGAGAAGTGGTTGAAGGGAGCGGCCACATCGTACCTGGCCACGGTCAAGCGTGAGGACTTCGGGGAGCGCTCCCAACTCAGCTTGGGCCGCGATGCGCATGAAGATGTGCGAATTGACGACCCCGAGTGGACGGCGCACCACCTGCAGGTATCGGTGCGGGGCGATTCGTTCGAGGTGAAGGCGATCGATCCGGCCGCTTCATTCACGGTCAAGGGCGAGCGCGTCCGCAGCGCGGTCGTCGGTCCCTCGGCCATCGGCGTGGGGCGATTCACCGTGCGGCTCTCCCACCAGCGTTATCCCGCGATCATCGTGTTCGACCCGCACAGCCCACGCTTCGCTGAGTACAAAGGCATGAAGTGGTTCCCGGTGGACTTCCGGTACCGCTTCATCGCACCCCTGGTTGCCAGCCCCAGAGCCGATACCACGACCATCATGAGCACGCGCGGCAACGCGCGGCGCGCCGTGCGCGTGGGTTGGTTCCAACTCAAGATGGGCGGGCGGAGCGTCAAGCTCGAGGCGCAGCGCCTGCTCGAACCCGGCGTGGGCGAGAACGACATGAGCTTGTTCTTCCAGGACGCCACCACCGGCCACGAGAGCTACGGCGTGGGACGCTATCTGGAACCCGTCAAACTCGCCGATGGACGCTACCTGTTGGACTTCAACAACTGCTACAGCCCTGCGTGCGCGTACAGCCCGCACTACAACTGCCCCATCCCACCCAAGGCGAATCGCTTGGCCGTCGCCGTGCGGGCGGGCGAGATGGACGCGCATTACCAGCACTGAGTCGGTGCGCCGCTCTACAACCCCTGCTCGCGCATGCGGCGAGTGATCAGGCGCTGCTTGGCGGCGTACTGCACCAAATCGAGCATGCCGATCAGACCCTGCCCCTTGCCCATCGACAAGTCCCGGCCGAACAGCTCGAAGATGGTCTCCTGGGGAACCTGCGCCACCTGTTCGAGCGGCACGCCGGAGCAGGACTCCTCCAGCACCGTCGCCCAGGCTTTGGCCGAAAGGCCCTGCGGATTCTCGATCGCGAAGTAGAAGTGCAGTGTGCCGTCGGGCTGGTCCACTGGAAATACGAATGCGTCGCTCTCGCAGCGAGGCGCGCGATTGGTCTCGGGGAACGGGCGCACCGCAACGTTTGCCGGCACTTCGACGAAGCGGTCGGCGTATTCGATCAGCATGTCGGCGCGCATGCTGCGATCCACGAACTGGAAGTCGGCGACGACTTCGGCCAGCTTGGCCGGCAGCGCGGCAGCGTCGCTCATCAACCGCGCTCGATGGGCAGTCCCACCGAGTTACCCCACTCGGTCCAGCTGCCGTCATAGTTGCGAACGCGCTCATAGCCCAGCAGGTAGTGCAGCACGAACCAGGTATGGCTGCTGCGCTCCCCGATGCGGCAATAGGCGACGACATCGTCCGAGGGCGAAAGGCCGATCTCGCCTTCATAGATCGCCTTCAGCTCGGCAGCACTCTTGAAGGTGCCATCCTCGGGATTCGCTGCGCGCGCCCAGGGCACGCTCTTCGCACCGGGAATGTGGCCACCGCGCAGCACGCCCTCCTGGGGATACTCGGCCATGTGCGTGCGCTCACCGCTGAACTCCTGGGGGCTGCGCACGTCCACCAGCTTGCCATTGTGCTTGGAGTGCTGCACGACCTCGTCGCGGAACGCGCGGAACTTGTGGTCATTCCGTTCGGGCGCGGTATAGGACGTGGCCGTGTACTCGCGCTTTTCGCGCGTCATGAAGCGTTTCTCGCTCTCCCATTTCAGGCGACCGCCGTCCATCACCTTGGCGTTGGTGTGTCCGAACAACTGGAACACCCAGAACGCATAGCACGCCCACCAGTTGCTCTTGTCGCCATAGAACACGACTGTGGTTTCGCGCGTGACGCCGATGCGTTGCATGAGCGAGTCGAAGCTGGCTTCGTCCAGATAGTCGCGTCGCACCGGGTGATTCAGGTCGGCGGCCCAGTCCACCTGCACTGCGCCGGGGATGTGGCCCGAGGGGTACAGCAACTGGTCCTCGTTCGACTCGACGATCCGGACCGAGGGGTCATCCAGGTGCTGCGCCACCCATTCGGTGCTCACGAGCACATCGGCATCCGCATAGCCGCGGGCGGAGATATCAGACATGTTTCACCTCTTGATGAAAGAGCGGAATGGGGTCGGGCCCGGGTGTCTCGACTTGGTCTGGGGCCTAGGATAGCCCACTCTGGCTGGCCCGACCTAGCGTGCAGGTTTCGCGCGATCGGCCAGACGCCCGTTGACCCACGGCGCGGGCCGGGCCTAGGCTCGGAGCAACCTGCAGCCCGCTTTTTTTCAGCTCGAGTCACCTAAGGAGACTGTAATGGCCACCGCTGCAACCGCTGTACCCAAAGGATTTCACACCGTCACACCCGTCCTCACGCACGACGATTGCGCCGCTGCGATCGATTGGTACGTCAAGGCGCTCGGCGCCGAGGACCTGGGCCGCAGCATCGGGCCGGATGGCAAGATCATGCACGCATCGTTCAAGATCGGCGACTCCCACCTCATGGCACACGACGCCATGATGGGCGGCAAGGGCCCCGGCGGCTTTGGCGGCTCCCCCGCCGCGCTGTACCTGTACGTCGAGGACTGCGACGCGCTGTTCAACCGCGCCATGGCGGCGGGCGCCACCGTGATCCGTCCCATGACTGACGAGTTCTGGGGCGATCGCTGCGGCACGCTCAAGGACCCGCATGGCTACGCGTGGTCGATCGCCACGAACAAGGAGGTGCTCAGTGCCGCGGAGATGAACACCCGCGCGACTGAGTTCTTCAAGAACATGGCGAGCAACAAGGGCTAGTGGAGCACGACCACGCGCTGCGACGCGATCTGCGCCCCTTGCTGCGCGCGGATGAAGTACAACCCCGGCGCCACGCCCTGGCTTGCGAACGTGAGCGTATGCGGACCCACATCGATCGCGCGGAACTTCTGCTCGCGGATACGGCGGCCCTGCAAGTCGAGCAACTCCATCGCCACTTCGCCGCGCGCGGGCGCGACCAGGTCGATTCTCAAGTCCACGCCGCGGCGAAGCGGATTGGGCCAGGCGCGCGGCATGGCGAACGCTGTGCTCGTCGCAATCCCCGGGCCGACCGCCACGGGTGGCGCGGCGGAAGAGTTGATCAGGATCGAGACATCGGTGCCGAGGAACCCGCCCAGGGAGCCGCGGCCATTGGCGACGGCCAGGTCCAGCGTGCCATTGCCGTCGACGTCACCCAACGAGAGCCTGCCCCCGTAAGGGCCGGTCGCCAAGTCGGCGCGGTCGATGAAGCCCCCTTGATGATCGTTGTACCAGACCGTGGCGCTCGCCAGGCGCGCATCGCTGTAGGAACGCCCATTGCTCACGATCAGGTCGGTGTATCCATCGACGTCCAGGTCGCCCAAGGCCACGGACAACGGAAAGGTGCCCGCGCTTCCGACGGCATAGCGCACGGCAGGCGCGAACACGCCCGTGCCCACGGCACGAAGCACCGCCACGGTCGATGTCGTGGCATCGAGCACCACCACATCCAGCCGCCCGTCGGCATTCAGGTCGCGCGCGCCGATATCCATGAGGGTGCCGCCCACGTAGACGCGTTTGATCAGCTTGAGCCCGCGCTGTCCGTCGGCAACCGCCACACCCATCGAATCGGTCGAGGACACGAACACCACATCGTCGAGCGCATCGAAGTCCACCCGGCCCACGGCGACGCGGTCCACCGCACAACCGCCGATCGGAACGCTCATGAGCGGCGTGAATGAGCCCGGGCCCTGATACCATGCGATGCGGGGCGCCGACGAGCCTGAATACAGCAGGTCCGGGCCGGGGGTGTTGTCGAACTCACCCGCGAGCGCCTGGGTCGCGCTGGGCGAGGACAACCCGCTCAGGTACGACGGGGCCATCAGCGATCCGTTGCCTTGGTTGAGCGCGAACGCCTGACCCGGGAAAGAGCCATCCGCGCTGCTGATCAACACATCCGGCCAACCGTTGCCATCGAGGTCCGAGACCGAGAGGCCCTCGGGGAAGTTCGGCGTGTGCAGATCCTGCAGGTAGTCGAGCAAACCGGTGCTCGAGCCGCGATACACGGTCAGTTGATTGCCCAGACTGTTCTGGAACAGCAGTTCGGCGCGACCGTCTCGGTCGAGGTCGGCGAGCCCGACCGAAGCGGGACAACTGGCGTTGGATCGAGAACGGTACAGAGTGCGCGCTGCGAATCGCTCGGGGCCTTGCCCCAGGAGCACGACCACGGCGCCGTCATCGCGCGATGCGCACGCGGCGTCGAGTAGCCCATCGCCGTCGATGTCCGCCAAGGCGAACGGGATCGGCGATGCGCCCACTCCCCAGCGGGCCACCTCGAACAACGAACCATCAGCCTGCGAGCGCAGCAGCGTGAACGCGCCCTGCTCGTTGGTGGGAACCGTGCAGAGCATGTCCGCGCGGCCGTCACCATTCTGGTCCGCGATCAGTGCTTGGTTGAACAGGGACACATCGAAAGCAGGCGAGAGTGGTCCCGGTGCGAACTTGCCGTTGCCGATTCCGCGCCAGACTTTGGAGCCGCTCGAGGGGAACGACCACAGATCGGCACGGCCATCGCCGTCCTGGTCGCCGACTCCGCGCACCTGTGGCACCTCGGAAGTAATGGGGTTGGTCCAATTGCCGTTTGGCAGCGCGATCAGGACCGTGAGTGAATCACTCCAGAAGCTATAGGCGAACAGGTCGAGGCGGCCATCGGCGTTGGCGTCGGCCATGCGCACGCAGGTGACATTCTGCGGCAGTAGCACCGACTGGGGGGCGGCGAATCCCCCGCCCGCCACGCCGTCTGCGATCAACACCACGCCGCGTTGGGCGGCGCTGGGCGAGAGGAAATCCATGCGCCCATCGTCATTCACGTCGCCCCATGCGCCTGCATTGGACTCCTGCTCCCCCGCGGCGAAGGCGCTCGTCAGGGGCGAGGTGAACGCTCCGTTACCGTAACCCTTGAACACCTTGAGCGAATCGAGCAGGCAAGCGACCAAGTCCAGGTGTCCGTCGCCGTCCCGATCGACCAGGTCGAGTGAGTTCGCCCGCTTGCCCAGCGGCAGCAGGTTGAGCCATTGGCGCGGCGAAAGTGCGCCCCCGCCGAGCGACCGCAGCAGGCCGAGCGAACTGTCGGCGTAGGTGCTCACGATGAGGTCGGCACGACCATCCTCATCGATGTCGCCCAGCGCCATGGATTTGAGCACGCCGGGGGCCGTCGGGATCGAAACTGCGAAGGGGCGTGCGCGATCGGCCGCGACAGGAGGTGCAAGGGAGAGAACGAGTAGGGCTGCGCCCAGAAGGGCGAGGTCTCGGCATGCGGGGGGTTTCATCTCGCTATACAATTGACGCACTAGTCATGCCACGGCCGCCAAGTGCGACTGGGGCAGCGGCAAGTCCAGCGTTCGCATGCCCTAGGGCGAAGCCTGACGATTGTGCCCGAATCATTCGCCCCGCAACGCTTTGTAGAAACTGTCGTTGGGCCCGACGGTTCAGCCTGCATCCCGCTCCTCGCCCCACTGGGCCGGCGCGATCGCGGGGCCGCGCTCGCGCCGCGCGAGCAGGACGCGCGGGCGGCCCGAGAGATCGTCGCGCAGCTCGACGCTGCTCCAATCGTGCGCCCCCTCGAGCCACGATGCCACTTGGGCGGCACGCATCTCGGCCAACTCCAGCGCCAACAGCCCGTGCGTCACCAAGTGACGCGCGGCATCCTGGATGATCTCGCGCAACGCCTCGTTGCCGCTCTCGCCGCTGTACAACGCCAACTCGGGCTCCCAGTCGCGCACATCGGCGGGCAGTTCGGCGGCCTCGAGCGTCGAGATGTACGGAGGATTGGAGACCACCACCTCGAAGCGTTCGTCGCCGCCCACGGCGTCGAACCAATGCCCGTGCGAGAACACCACGCAATCCGTAAGCCGGCACGCCGCGGCGTTGGCGCGGGCGACCGCGAGCGCATCCTCGCTCACATCGGTGGCGAACACGCGCGCGGCCGGCCATTCGTGCGCCACGCTCAGCGCGATCGCGCCCGAGCCCGTGCCCATGTCGAGCACGCGCGGCTGTTTCCACACGGCGCGCTGCTCGGCAAGCGTTTCGAGCACGCACTCCACCAACCCCTCGGTCTCGGGGCGCGGGATCAGCACGCGCCGGTCCACTTGCAGGTCCAGTCCACGGAACGCCGCCAGGCCGGTGATGTACTGGACGGGCTCACCCGCGGCGCGGCGGTGCACCCACTGGCCGAATCGCTCGGACTGTTCGGGCGTGAGCGCTCCGGCCCGCAACCGTTGCAGTTGGCCGCGCGAGATGCCCAGCGCCCGGCTGAGCAGTTCGTCGGCATCGCTTGCGGGGTGGCCCAGCGGTTCGAGTGCCGCGCGGGCCTGGGCAAGAGCGGTTTCGATGGTCGCGGGCATGGGCGGAGCATACGGCGAGCGGGACGCGGCGTACACGCGCCGCGCCCCGCTTTGCTTGGACTCCCCTACGGCGCGGCGTCAGTCGGGATCGATCAACGCATCCAGACAACCGGCGACGCACGAAGCCGCCGCCACGCCGGCGAACGGCACGGGCGCAACCGCGGCCAACCGGGTGCTGATGCCGCAGACGACCATCATGATCACGCCGAAGCGATGTTCGCCGGTGGGTGGCTCCTCTTCCGCATGGAGCGGCGCGGCTACCGATTGCATTACAGCGAGCAGGGCCAAGGACAGCAACAGCTTCTTCATGGGTTGCTCCTTCGCCCTAATGGGCTTCGGAAAGGTAGAGCGCCACGCAGTCAGTGGTGGCCGCGCCGGCGCTGACGGGATCGTTGGCGAGCATGACTTCGACAGCGCAACGCAGGAAGCGCATGAGTTTGTGCACCCCGTCCGAGGTGTCGGGGGTGTCATCGGTGACGGCGTGGGCCGAGGTGGCGAGCGCGAACGCCAACAACAATGCGGTGCCAAATCGTACTGAGCGGGTGGAGCGAGGAACGAGGCGTGCAGCCATGGTCGACTCCGCAGGGGCGAGTGAGCGGGGGCGTTCACAAGGTGAGGCTGTCGGGCACCATGCCGCCCGGCGAGGCGCTCAGCAGTTGCCCGTGACGATCGAAGCGCATGGTCTCGCCATACATGCCGCGCCCCCAGACTTCGCGCCAGACCTGCGCGGAGTCCCAGTAGACGCCGGCGCCAAGCGCGCCGAGCGCGAGCGACTCGGGACGCGTGGGCTGGTCCACGATCAATGCGCCCAATAGCGGCGGTGCCGGGCGTGCGGCGATGCGCTCGCGCAGCCACGCCAGGTGCGCCTGACAGTGCGGACACTTGAGGTTGACCGCGACGACCCAGCGCTCGGCTTCGCTCGGGGCAACGGCATCGGGCGCGAGTAATCGTACGAAGCGCGCGGGCTCCCACCGCGGTGTGTCCCTCAACTTGGAGTGCTCCCGCCACCACCAGCCGCCCAAGGCCGCCAGTAGCACCAGGGCCAACACGATCGCCAGCCGATTGAGCCGCTGCATGAACGTGGGATCCGACACTTCGCCCTCCCCTACAACCCGTAGCTGCGGCCACGCAGCAGATCGGCAGTCCACCACAGCACGAGCCGCGAGCCAAGCCAGCCGGCCAGCGTCATCGCCATGGCGTGCCCATACCGCGCGCCCGTGCCGCGCGCCTGCACATGCGCGGTCAGGGCGATGCGCAACAGGGCGAGCAAGCCGACTGCGCCCAGCGCGCGGTCGAGCCCGGTGGTGGCAATGGCGTTGGGCCACGCGGCACGCGCACCCACCAGCCAGGTGAATGACGGGGCGTCGGGTCGCTGCAGCACGAAGAGCGCGAACGCCTCGAAGGACGAGATCACGAACAGTGCGGCGGCCGTGCGCAGCCACGGCAGACGGCGCCCTGTGGCGCGCCAGAGTCGCGCGTACAAGAATGCCTCGAACGCCGAGAACAGGAGTTGCGTGAATACACCGCCCGCAGCCGCCAGCCGCGGCTGGACGTGTCGGGGCGCAAGCGCGGGCGAAAGCGCCAGGTGAGTCACCAAGGTGTCGTGCCAGAACAACGCCACCGCGCAGACGAACAACGCCAGTGTCCAGAGCGGTGCGGGCTGGGCCGCGCGAGGGTGCGGCAGGGTGCGGGCGAGCATGGGACCTCCGATCCACGCGGGGGCGCGCAACCATCCCATTGCACCGCGCGTGCCATGCGTGACCGCACGCACATGGCGCCCTTGAGCTCGGACAGCCGACACCCGTGGCGACGGAGCGTCGCCGCAGATGGCGGCTCGGCGCCTTACTGCCCTGCCATCGCCGCCAGTCGCTCGGCCACATCGGCTTCGTTCAGGGCTTCGGTCATCTTGAAAAGGTCGCCCTCCATGAACATGGGCAACGAGTGCAGCGTGAGGTTGATGCGATGGTCGGTCACGCGGCTCTGCGGAAAGTTGTAGGTGCGGATCTTGGCGCTGCGGTCACCGCTCGAGACCTGGCTCTTGCGCGCGGCCGACTGCTTGGCCTGCTGCTCTTGGAGCTTCAGGTCGTAAAGGCGCGCGCGCAGGACCTTCATGGCCTTGGCTCTGTTCTTGATCTGCGAGCGTTCGTCCTGGCAAGTGACGACGAGTCCGGTGGGCATGTGCGTGATGCGCACCGCGGAATCGGTGGTGTTCACGCCCTGCCCACCCGGTCCACCCGCGCGATAGACGTCCACGCGCAGGTCCTTCTCGCTCACTTCGACGTCCACCTCTTCCACCTCGGGGAGCGCCACCACGGTGGCGGCCGAAGTGTGGATCCGGCCCGAAGCCTCGGTGGCCGGCACGCGCTGGACACGGTGCACGCCCGACTCGAACTTCATCTCGCGATACACATTCTCGCCCTCGAGCATGAAGATGATCTCCTTGTAGCCGCCGACTTCGGATTCGGACAGCGACAGGACTTCGGACTTCCACCCCCGCCGTTCGGCGAAACGCGAGTACATGCGGAACAGTTCGGCCGCGAACAACGACGCCTCGTCGCCCCCAGTGCCAGCGCGGACCTCGACGATGACGTTCTTGTCGTCATCAGGATCGCGCGGCAGCAGCATCTTGCGCAGTTCGGCTGCGAGCACCGCCTCGCGCTCGCGCAGCTCGGGCAGTTCGGCCTGGGCCAGTTCGGCCAGTTCGGCATCGCCCGAGGCGATGGCGGCCTCGTCGTCGAGGATGGTGCCTTCGACGCTACGGTGTTCGGTCAACAGGCGCATGGTGGATTCGAGCCGGGCGCGTTCCTTGGACAGGTCACGCAACTTGCGTGTGTCGCTGACCACCGTCGGGTCGGACAGCAGGACGTCGAGTTCCTTGAAACGGTCCTCGAGCCGACGGAGCGCTTCGACCATGTGGGTTTCCATCATTGGATGAAGCTCAGTTCTTTCATGCCGCCGCTTCGCTGCAGCTTGAGCACGGTGGGGTCGTCTTTTACCAACGCCAACGAAGCGATGGCCACGGCGCACATTTCGAGATCGGGTTCACGCGTGGTGAGCCGCTGGAACTGCATGCCGGGCCAGGTCAGCGCCTTCACGATCGGCAGGTTGTTGTACATGGCCGAGAGGCGGATGAACTCGAACGCGATTCCCGCGATCAGCGGCATGCACGCCACGCGCAGCAGGTGCTGCCCGATAGTGGCCGGCTTACCGATGAAGGTGAACAACACGACGCTGATGATGACCACCAGGAACAGGAACGACGTGCCGCAGCGCGGATGCAGGCGCGAGAAGCTCTGCACGCTCTCGGGCGTCATGGGCGCGTTGGCCTCGAGCGCGTGGATCGCCTTGTGCTCGGCGCCGTGGAATCCCAGCACGCGCGCCATCTCCTTCCACTGGCTGATCAAGGTGAGGTAGAGCACGAATGCCAGCAGGCGAAAGCCGCCATCCACCAGCCCAAAGCCGATGCGGTCGTGAAACCCCAGCCAACCCGTGAGCTTTGCCGGCAGCACCACGAACAAGAGAATGCCGAGCCCCATGGAGAACACCACCGTCGCCACTTGCGCGAGACCGAACAGCGCACTGGGCTTGGCGCCTTGCTTGGGGAGTTCATCGCGCGAGGCCTCGTCGGCGCTGAAGTTGAGCGCGGTGATCCCAAGGAACATGGTCTCGAACAACGAGACCGCGCCGCGGATCACAGGCCAACCCAGCGGCTTCACGCGTCGCGTGATGCTCTCGAAGCTGCGCTCCATGGAACCGAGCGTGCCATCGGGGCGGCGCACCACCACGGCCACCTTGGAAGGCGAGCGCATCATCACGCCCTCGATCACGGCCTGTCCGCCGACGGGAAGGAACGGCATGGAGCCTCCGGGAGAAAAGACCAAGGCTCCCGAGCCAGCGCAGGTGCGCTGTGCCACGGGAGCCTGGAAGGTATCGCTAACCGTTCGACGCTTCGGTCTCGGTCTCGGCCTTGGCCTTTGCGGCATCGCTCTTGGCGGCGTCGCTCTTGGCGTACCGCTTGTTGAAGCGGTCCACACGACCAGCCTTGTCCATCAACTTCTGCTTGCCGGTGAAGAACGGGTGACAGCTGGCACACACGTCGAGATGGATCTTGCCATCATTGCTGTGCGGCTTGAGCGTGGTGCGCGATTCGAACTCGGTCGAGCAGCCATAGCAGTGGAACACTTTGGTCTCGTAGACCGGATGGATTCCTGCCTTCATCTGGGTGCATCTCCGCCACGGCGGCGTTCCCCGGATCCGGGCCGTGCCCAAAGGGTTCACGGACTGCGGATGGATTCCGAGCGCTCCGCCTGAGATTGGGTGTGAGCCGGGGAGTATGCCGTAGCGGTGGAGCGGGTGTCCAATACGGTGGGAACCTGTTGCTGGACAACTGCTCAGCCCACCCGCTCCACATGCGCCTTGAGCCCGGCTTCGAACAGCACGCGCCAGCCGTCGCTCGTGGCGGTCGATTCGCCGTCGCCCACGCGCCCGAAGCGCGTGTCGCTCAGCCGCAGCACCGTGCTCGCGCCCTTCGCTTCGAGCGTAAGTTTGAGCACCGTCTGGGTGGGGCCGCCGAACTCCGGCGTGATCAGCCCCTGCATGGTGATCATATACGGCGCCGCCACTCCAATCACGGTGTACCAGATCTGCCCCGACCCACCGCCCCAGTCCTCGCGCGCGTGTCCGCCAAGCCGCGGCTCGATCACGAACCCCTTGGCGGCGGTGCTCGTATAGAAGTCGCGATTCCACC
>JBDSKE010000157.1:0-13859 GCA_039917105.1 Candidatus Eiseniibacteriota bacterium
CCAGGAGGATGAAATCATGCCGGGACAACAGTGCGTTCACGATCTGAGGTTCGACTGTGTGCTGGTAACCGATGATGCCGGGGAACAAGGGTTCCCCGGTCTTCAGGCGCGCGATGCAATTCTCGCGCAACTCCACTTTTACCGAACGCGAGCGATAACCGCTCGCCTTGAGGCTACCGAGGGTGTCTGGGCGGGTCATCCGGTTCTCCAAGTGAGACGGCGGCGAAAGCGCGGCCGATCGATTCTCCTCGGGGAGTCTAGGCGGGCCGGGCAAGTGACGCCACCGGGGCGTATGACTTCAGATGGATTGCGGCGAGGGCGATCCTCTTCTATAAGGTTGGGCATGCATGTGACCGCCCCCCCCGGGCCGCCCTCGCCAGCAACGCCCGCCGGGGCCCCCCATTGAGTCCCCACCGGGTGCAACGCCCGCCGCGCCCCGTGGCGGCGGTGACCGAAGCGCACGCGCTCCGCAGGGAGATCATGCGCTTCGCCACGATCGGGGCCTTGCGCGCCGCTGCCGAGTGGCCTTCGCTCGAGGCTCGCCTGCATGCCATGCTCGACACGCCTCGACGCTATGAAGCGACCGTGCCGCCCGCGCCACCCCGGGATGCCGCCGTGATCCGCGTGGTGCATTGGAACATTGAACACGGTAACCATTATGAACGGGTCGAGCGGGCGCTGCTCGAGCATCCCGCGCTCGCGCACGCCGACCTGGTCATGTGCAACGAGATCGACCTGGGCATGGCCCGCGCGGGCAACCGTGATGTGACGGGTGATCTGGCCGATGCGCTCGGTCTGCATGCGGTCTATGCGCCCCTGTTCCTGGAGACCACGGTGGGGCGCGACGACGATGCCATCACCGCGGGCGAGCACGACAACGAGGAATCGCTGTTCGGCCTTGCGGTGCTGTCACGGTGGCCGATCGGCAAGGTGCATCTGGTCCCCCTCCCGGGTCCTGAGCAGATCCAGTTCGACCTGGAGCGTATGTACGGGCGGTTTCTCGGATTGGTGTGCGAGATCCAGCGGCCCGGCGCACCGTTCATTGCGATTTCGGCGCACCTCGAGGTGCATCGCACGCGCGGGCACCGCGCAGCGCAGGTGCGCGCATTGATGCGCGCGATCGCGCACGTGACCCAGCCCGTGGTGATGGCGGGCGATTTCAACACCCACACTTTCGATCGCGGCCTGTGGCACTCCACACTCTCGGGAGCGCTGCCGCTGCTCACCTGGCCCGGGGGCTCGCTGCGCGAGCGCCTGTTGCATCCGGACCAGGGTCGGTATCGCGAACCGCTGTTCGAGGTGTTGCAAGAAGCTGGCTTCCGGTGGGAACCGTTCGTGGATTTCGCCCCTACCCTGCAAGTCCGCTTCGATCGGCTCGATGAGGTCAGCGGAATGCCCGCGCAGATGCGAGCATTGGTGCGCCGAGGTCTGGGGTGGCTGCAGGATCGCGCGCTGCTTCGGCTGGACTGGATCTGCGCACGCGGCTTCGTGCCCGCTCTGGCGGCACGCTCTGGTATCACCGTGCATGGATTGGATGGTGCCGGCTGCGCCAGCGACCATGCGCCGATCGTGGCGGAACTCGCGCTCCCGTAGCGCCGGCCAGTAAGCTGCCCCGGCTGTCGAAAGGAGCGGGTATGTCTGCGTACGCGATCGAGACTGATAATCTGTACCGCGCATTCGCTGGACGAGCGGCGGTGGACCACCTCACGTTGCAGGTTCCGGAAGGTTCGTTCTACGGCTTCCTGGGACCCAACGGCGCTGGCAAGAGCACCACCATCAACATCCTCACAGGACTGCTCGCCCCAGGGAGTGGCTCCGGCCACGTATTGGGGTTGGATGTGGTGCGGGACTCCCTCGCAGTGAAGCGAGCGATTGGCGTGGTGCCCGATGGCTTGCACTTGTTCGAGCGGCTCACGGGCGAGGAGCACCTGCGGTTCGTGGGGGAGATCCATGGTCTCAAGGCCGTGGACGCTCGCACCCGCGCCCAACAACTGCTCGCCGCGATGGAGCTGGGCGAAGATGGCCACAAGCAGGTGGTCACGTACTCGCACGGCATGCGCAAGAAACTGGCGCTCTCGTGCGCCCTGATCCACGAGCCGCGCGTCCTGTTCCTGGACGAACCCTTCGAAGGCATCGATGCGGTTGCCACGAGCCAGATCCGCGACCTGCTCCAACAGTTGGTCTCCGCGCGTGGGGTGACCGTGTTCCTCACCTCGCACGTGCTCGAAGTGGTGGAGCGGCTGTGCACGCATGTCGGCATCATCGCGCGCGGAAAGTTGGTGGCGAGCGGAACATTGGCCGAGTTGCGGGCCCATGCCGACGGCGCGGAGCGCTCGCTCGAGGACTCGTTCCTGCATGCCGTGGGTGCCCGCCGTGGCGATGCCGGCGCCGGGCTCGACTGGCTGACCAAAGCTCAAGGCGCCTGATGTTGCGACCGCTGGTATGGCTGCGCTGGACGCTGGCCTGGCGCGCCACGAACGCGCGTACCCGCATCGCGACGATCGTGCTCACGCTGCTCCTGTTCGCAGCATTCGCCCCGGTCTATGTGGGGGGGGCGGTTGCCGCGTATCACGGTGTGCATCGATTCGGGGCGCCAGTGGTGGTGCTCGCGTTCGGATTGTGCCAATTGGTGTGGATCTGGATGGGCCTGCTCTCGGGGGCCATGGGGCGCATGTTCGATCTGGACCAGTTGCTCCGATACCCCGTTCGCACCCGAACCGTCTACCTCGTGAATCTGTTCGCGACGCTCACCGAGCCGCTCGCCCTCATGACCCTTCCTACCATGGTCGCGGTCGTGATCGCGATGGGCGAGCGTGCCGGAGCTTTGGGCGCCTTGGCCGCTGCAGGCGGCGCGCTGCTGCTCATGCTGTCCACCTCTGCGCTCATGCAGTTGTTGCTCGCGCTGCTCGACGACCTGTTGCGGCGAGAGTGGATGAGGTTCGTGGCCGCGGCCATCACCTCGTTCACGTTCCTTGGCGTGCAGTGGGGTATGCGCGACATCGGGGACCGCGTCGCGTTGCCCTTCGCGCGACAGGAGATCTCGATTGAAAAGGCCGTCCAGGTGGGCGCCGAAGCACTTGAACGCATTCCCACCATCGGCGCGCCGGCCGCGCTCGCCACGGCCCCGATCACGCATGCCGGTGCGAATGCAGGCTGGCTCGCGCTCGCGACACTTTCCGGCATCGCGCTGTCGGTCGTGGTGGGGTCCCGGCTCCTGGAGCGAGCCGCGTTGCATCGCGGGGGCGGAGGCAGTGCCCGGGCCAGGCGCGTATCCAAACCCGCCCGCGGCGCCTTCGCGGGCATTTGGGCGGGCATGCCGGGCGGGACCGGAACGCTGCTCGCCCGAGAGATGGTCTACATCCTGCGCACGCCACAGATCCTGTATCAGTTGCTTATCCCGCCCCTCATGGTGTTGTTCTTCTATGCGGCGAGGCATCAGACGCTCAAGGACCAACCGGGCTTCGCCTTGGCGATGCTCACCACGTCGCTCATGGGCCGTAACCTCATGTTGTTCGGTCACGACGGCCCCGGCATCCGCACCATGTTCCTGCTGCCGATCGCCGCACGGTCGATCGTCCTGGCCAAGGATCTCGGCTACCTGATCACGGTGTTCGCCCAGACCATGGTCATCCTCGCAGTGGTTGCGGTGGTGGGAACACGCTTCGAGCCGATTCTCACCACGACGGCGACTTTCGGCGCCATTGCGGTGGTGATGGTGGCGCTGGTCGCGGGGAATCACTACTCCATCGCCAATCCCAGCAAACCGGCCTCGCGCGGGTTCGCGCGGCGAGGCGGCGGGAATCTGGCCTCGCTCGTGGGAGTATTCGTGGTCGTGCTGGCAGGTGCGAGCGTGGTCGCCATGCTGTGGTTGGTTCGACGACTGGCTGGGCCACAAGCAGAAGGAGCAGCGGGCATCACCGGTGCTGCCCTGCTCGCCGCGGCGAGCGTGGCGCTTTGGTGGACCTCCCTGGAGCGTTCGGCCACCGCCTTCCTCGCCCGGCGCGAGAACTTGATCGAAGTCCTGGCCAAGGCCGACGCCACCTGATCGCGTGGAACGGCGCGTTTGAGCGCAGCCTCTGGCCCCGGTAGAGTTCCCGCCCCATCCTTCCCCTTGGAGAACCCGATGCCGAATCCCGCACGCAACACGCTCGCCATCATTGGTGCTGGCCCCATCGGTTTGGAGTCGGCCGCGCTCGCCCTCGAACTGGGTCTGGACGCGCATGTCTTCGAGCGCGGCGAAGTGGGCGCGCATGCCATCGCGTGGGGCCATGTGCGGATGTTCACGCCCTGGCGCATGAACCTGGGGGCCGCCTCGGTGCGGCTGCTGGAGAAGAATGGTTGGACCGCCCCGGACCCTGAAATCCATCCGACCGGCGCCGAGTTGGCCGAACAATATCTGCAACCACTGGCGCGTTGCCCCGAACTGCGGGATCGATTGCACGAGCACGCGCAGGTCGTGCACATCTCCCGCAAGGGGGCGCTCAAGGGAGACCTGGTGGGCGACCCGGGGAGGGCCGAACATCCGTTTCGGCTGTTGGTGCGCGATATGGGCGGCCGGGAGAACTACCTGCACACCTACGCGGTCATCGATGCCAGCGGCGTGTACGGTACGCCGAACTGGGCGGGCTCGGGCGGCATCCCCGCCCGCGGCGAACTCTACCTGGCACCGCAGATGAGCTATCACCTTGACGATGTACGAGGGCTGCGGCGCGAACGGCATGCGGGCAAGCGGACACTGGTGCTGGGCGGCGGGGCCTCTGCGGTGACGAGTGTGCTCGAGTTGGCCCGACTCGCAGCGGAGGAACCCGGCACCACCGTGTTGTGGGCGATGCGCCGCCGCGAACCACGATTCGCCGGCGAGGCCATGGACGACACATTACCGCTGCGCGCCGCGTCGTACGCCGAGGCGGGGCGACTGGCTGCGGGCGCCAATCCCAGCGTCACGTGGGCGGGCGGAGTCGAAGTCGAGGGATTCGAGTTCAACTCGGCCACTCATCGATACCGCGTCTCGCTGACTGATGGCGATCAGGCCCGACTCGAGGAAGTTGACCAGGTGATGGTGAACTGTGGTTTTGGGCCGGACAACTCGATCTATCGCGAGTTGCAGATCCACGAGTGCTACGGTTCACGCGGCCCGATGAACCTCTCGGCTGCCCTCCTGGGGGCAGGCGGAGCCGCCACCGACTGCACGAAGGTGCCGGCATTCGGCGCGCAGGCATTGAAGACACCTGAGCCCGACTTCTACATCCTCGGGGCCAAGTCCTACGCCCGCTATAACAGTTTTCTGTTGCAGACTGGTTTCGCCCAAGTGAGCGCTGTCCTGCCACTCCTCACACCGGAACGCTCGGTCGGGACGCCGGCTTGAGGCAATCCGCCGCCGGCTCGCTGGCTTCAGCGGACCAGACGAAGCGTGCGGCCCGCCCATGCGCCGCCGTCCAGCAGGATGCGCGCGAAGTAGACCCCGCCCGGTTGCGCGACCCCTTGGTCGTCACGGCCATCCCACGTCACATGCTGGGGCCCGGAGGCAGAACTCCCGCGTACCAGCGTCCGCACGCGACGACCGGCGGCATCGTGGATCAGCAACTCCACCCGACCCGCACGCGGTAGCTTGAACCTCAACTCGGTGCGTTCGCTCAGCGGTTCGGGCACCGCGGACAATGCCCGCCCCTGCGGCGTGCCCGCAGGGGCATCCAGCGTGATGGCGAACGGAATGCCCTGTGCGTACAGGTCGCTCCCGCCGGTGCGTTGGTCGGTCCAGACGATCACGACGACGGAATCCTCGTCCGGGGCCACCACGGGCTGGTACTGACTTCCCGGCGCACTGGAGACCAGCAGTCCCCCGGTCCCCCATTGGCGCGCGCCAAGGGGACTCAGGCGCTGCGCGAAAATATCACTGGGACCGTTGCGTCCGTCCTCCCACGTGATGATCGCGCCGCCGTTGCCATCGCGGGTGATCGAAGCGAACTGTTGCGGGCCAGGAGCATTGCAGACGATTTCGCCCGCAACTGACCAGAGCCGCGCACCGCTCGAGCCGCTCCAACGTTGCGCGTAAAGGTCGCCTTCGCCAGCGCGTTCGTCCTGCCACGTCATGATCGCACCGCTCGCGCCGTCGGTTGCAAGTTGCGGCCAGCGCTGGTCCCCCGTGACCGTGCAAGCGGGCGTGCCGTTGGCGTTGAAGTAAGTGAGGCCGTACAGATTGAGACGCTGCGCATAGATATCCGCTGTGCCCGAGCGATAGTCTTCCCAACAAATGACCGCTCCACCGGCGTTATCGGACACGAGTTGTGCATGCACCTGATTGCCAGCAGCGGTGCACACGGCCACGCCCGCCACTCCCCAGCGTTTGCCGCCCTGGATATCCACGCCTTGCGCCACCACGTCGTAGCCGCTGGCCGATTGTTGCGCCCACCCTACGATCGCGCCGCCGAAACCATCGCTGCATGCGGTCGGCTCGAACTGCGGCGATGTGTCATTGGAGAGACGCACCCCATCGGCGGCCCACATGGGCCTGCCGTCAGCACGCAGGCGTTGCGCATAGATGGCGACCCCTGAGCGGTTGTCCTCCCAGATGATGACCGCGCCGCCGAAACCATCGGGGACGAGCACGGGGTTGGCCTGCTCGTTCGGCGCGCCGCAGACCTTGACGCCGTTCTGGGCCCAAGCGATCGAACCGGACGCGGTGACATGTTGGGCATAGAGATCTCCCGTCGGTCCATCACGCAAGTCCCGCCACGCCACGATTGCCCCACCCGATCCGTCACTCGCGACCGATGCCTGATCCTGATCACTGAGGGCGCCACAGGCCAGCACACCGTTGGTGGCCCAAGCAGCCACTCCCCCCCCCGTCATGCGTTGCACATAGATATCGGCGGAGTCCGAGCGCGTATCCGTCCATGCCACCAGCAGGCCACCGACCCCGTCCGACACTGCATTCCGGAAGCCCGCCGCACCGGGCGCGGTACAAACCGGCACGTTCGTGGCCGGAGAACCGGGCCAGTTCGCGCGCGCGATCTGCGGCGCACCCCAGAGCACGCACACCAACGCCCAGACAAGTTTCCTCGTCTGGACCGCTGCCGTTCGGGGGAAGTGGGGCATGGGTCAGTGGTCCTCGAAGACCGGGAGGGAGTCCGTTGACCCATGATGGTCCCGGTCCCGCGGGCACCCTGTCAACGCCTAGATGGGCTTGGGGGCGGGTATTTCCACCCTTTGGACAAGGAAAGCGGCGCGCGCTCCCTATGCCCAAGCGACGCTGAGGACTGGGTGCGGGCGGGTGGCCGCGCTGTTAGGCTGTCACGCATGCCCATCACGGCCGTCCAGTTGAGCGAAATGCGCGCCCTCCTTGGCGATTCTGGCGTCCTCTCGAGTGAGGCGGCCCGGTTCACCTACGAGTCCGACGCCTTGACCCAAGACCGCCACCCCCCCGATGTCGTGCTGCTCCCCAGGACCACTGCCGAAGTGGCCGAGGTGATGCGCTGGGCCAGGCGTCATGCATTGCCGGTCACGGCGCGCGGCGCGGGCACGGGACTCGCGGGCGGCGCCACCTGCGAACAGGGCGGCGTGTCGCTGAGCCTCAATCGCATGGATCGCTTGCTGCGGGTCGATGGCGATCGGCTTTTCGCCTGGGTGCAACCCGGGCTGGTCAACCTCTCGTTGTCCCAACAGGTCGCACCGCTGGGGCTGTACTTCGCGCCCGATCCGGCTTCGCAGCAAGTCAGCACGCTGGGTGGCAATGTCAGCACGAACGCCGGTGGCCCGCATTGCCTCAAGTATGGGGTGACACTCAATCACGTCCTCGGCGTCACCGTTGTGCTCGAGGATGGTGCGATCGTGACCATGGGCGGCGAGGCGTGCGACAGTCCCGACTTCGACCTCGCTTCAGTCGTCATCGGCAGCGAAGGCACTTGTGCGATCGTTACGGAGATCTGCGTGCGACTGTGCCCGAGGCCGGAGTCGGTGAAGACCATGCTGTTCGACTACACCACGATCGAGGATGCCTGTCTTACGGTGTCGCGCGTCATCGCCGCCGGCGTGGTCCCCGCCGCCATGGAGATCATGGACCGCCACACTGTCGAGTTGGTCGAGGCGTGGCTGCAGATGGGATTGCCCACCGACGCCGCGGCGCTGTTGCTCATCGAGGTGGATGGCGCGGCCATCACCCTGGAATCGCAGGTCGAACGCATTCGCGCCATCGCGCTCGAGCAGCATGCGCGCTCGGTGAGAGTGGCCAAGGACGAAGCCGAACGACTACTGCTGTGGAAGGGCCGTAAGTCGGCCTTCGGCGCCTATGGGCGGGCCGCGAGCGGGTTCTACATCATGGATGGCGTCGTGCCGCGCACCCGCCTGGCCGAGGCTCTCGCGAACGTGTACCGCATGTGCGCCGAGAAGGGTCTTGGCGCTGGCAACGTGTTCCACGCCGGCGACGGCAATCTGCACCCGCATGTGCTGTTCAATGCCGACGACCCGAAACAACAAGCCGATGCGCTCCAGGTCTCCCACGAAATCCTGCGCATGTGCATCCGCATGGGCGGGACCATTTCGGGCGAGCACGGCGTGGGTATCGAGAAGCGCCCGATGATGAACGAGTTGTTCGCCCCCGAGGATCTGGGGATCATGGAACGGGTGCGCGCGGCGTTCGATCCCGATCGGCGGCTCAATCCCGGAAAAGTGCTCCCCGGCGGCAGTGGGTGCGGAGAAGCACATGCTCGCACCCGCCCACCGGCCCAATTCGGCGGCATGCGAATCGGTGAGACCGCCGAGGGTCCGTGGATCTGACCGCCCTGCGCTCGCCACTCGACCCTGCTCGCACCCAGGACCCGCAACGGTTCGCCATGGCGGGGGTGGCACCACGCTTGGCGGTGCGGCCCGAGTCGAGCGACGAGGTGGTCGAGGTGGTGCTCGCCTGCGGCGCAGACCAACTGGCGCTACTTCCCTGGGGCGGTGGAATCGCGCTTTCGCGCGAGAATGCTCCACTGCGTTACGACGTGGCACTCGACATGACAGGCTTGTCCCGCGTGGTGGAGCATGAACCAGATGACTTCACGATCACGGCCGAGTGTGGCGCGCGCGTGCAGGATCTGGCGACTCGCCTCGCCACACATGGCCAAGAGCTCCCGCTCGAGGCGGCCGAGCACTGGGGCGCCACGCTCGGCGGCGTACTCGCCGCCAACGCCAGCGGTCCGCGCCGACGCCGGTTCGGCGCGCCGCGAGATCGCATCCTGGGCGCCCGGTTCGTCACCGGCGACGGCGTCCTGGCGCGAACCGGCGGCCGCGTCGTGAAGAATGTGGCGGGACACGCCGTGCATCGCCTGCTGGTCGGTTCGCGGGGATCGCTCGGGGTGATCCTTGAAGCGAGCCTCAAGCTTCTTCCCATGCCGTTGGCCCGGCGGGCGCTGGTTTATGGAATGTCCGCCACTGAACTCACCGACGCGGCGCGCTGGCAGGGATTCGGACGACGCGAACCGGCTCTGCTCACGGTGATCGGACGAGCCGTGGCCGCACTCAACCCCGTCCTCGCATCCGAAGCCGCGTTCGCGGCCGTGGTGGGATTCGAGGATGAAGCCGCGTGGGTTCAGGCCTGCGGCGATTTCACGCGGGAACGCCTTGGCGCGCCGCGACTGCAGATGCAGGACGCAAGCGTGGCTGCTCTGACACAGATGCTGACCGATTCCGAGGAAATGCCCGGGCCACGCCTGAGCTTCGCCACCGCGAGCGACTCCCCGGCGTGTCTTGCACCGCTCCTCTCCCATGCGGTTGCCGAACGGCTCGTGTTCCATGCGCCAAGTGGCCGCCTGCACCTCTTCCCCGCGGCCCCTGAGGCATACCCGCTGGTGACGCTGCTCGCACGGCACGGCTTTGTGCTGCTCGAGGCGCGGGGCGTCGAGTTGGATCCGCCCCCGCCGCACCCCGCGACCAGCGCGTTGCGCGCGAGGCTGCGGACCGCGCTCGATCCCACTGGCGTGTTCGCGCAGCAGCGTTGAACCGCCTGTCCTAGAGCTGGAAGCGATACGAAGCCTTGGCGAATACCTGGCGCGTCGTCAGCTTTTCGCGACTCTGCACTTCGTCCCACCCGCTGTTCACGCCCACATACAACACGGTGCCCGGATGCAGGATGTACCCGCCGAGCGCGTTGAGCACCACATGGCGCGAGCCGCTGTCGTACTGGGGATACAAACGCACGAACAAGTGACGCGTGAACTGCGCCGTGGTCTTGGCGCCAACGAGCCAGAGGTCAAGCAGTGGCGTATCGCCGCGCTCACGCGCGAGCGTGAGGTGCTTGGCGTTGGACTCCACCGTGATCCACGAGGTGGGCCGCACCGTGGCGCTCAGATCATAGCTTTCCTGCCAGATCGGGAATGACGAGGCGTCATCGTCGCCGAAGTAGATCCCCTTGCCCCAGTCGAAGTCCCCCTCGAAGCTGACGGCGCGCCAGACGGTGTTCTCATAGAACACGTGGAACCGGGGCTCGTCATAGTCGCGCGACAACCAGTGCTCGCGAATGAACTGCATGCCGGTCCAGACGAACTGATTGTTTCTGAACCCCCAGTCGATCCCTGGCGTGATTTCATAGAAGTCCAGACGGCCGGTGTGGTCATGGACCACCACGGCCTTCTGCGTATAAGACAGGCGCTGCAATGGGCCAGCCTTGGGATAGTGGTTGATCTGCCCACTGATACGCTTGTAGTTCACCCCGCTGCGGTCCTCGAAGCCGATTTCGTTGCGGTATCCAGTGTCCACATATCGGTACCCGAAACCCACTTCAAGTCGACGGCTGTTGTAGTTGAGCCGCGTCACCCCCATCGCGCCCCGCATCGACTCGCGACGCCGACCGCCAAGGGTATCGTTCACATCGAAGCGCGACTCGGTATGCGCCAGCTGTGTCTGGTAACTCCACCGATTCGAGAATCGCCCATTCGCATCCAATGCGAAGACTGAGTTCTGTGGGCGATCTGTGCGGCTACTCAGATCGTCAGGCTCCTGGATATGCCCCGCCACGAGCACGCCGACATCCTGCCCATTGCCATAGGGCAGCGTCCCGCGCGTGAGCGCCCATGACCCCCGCCGCGAGATGTCATATGGCCCGGCGCCCGCGCCCGCCAGCGAGGAGCCACCCGCGTCACGCACCAGCAGTGCGCCGGTGCGAATGCCGCGAATGCGCCCCGTCACCTTGAGCCCCCAGTCCGGGTCACTCATGCGACGGGAGTAGACGAGATTGAGAGGCGACTGGAACACTTCACCGCCCTCGAGGAAGAATGGCCTTTTCTCGGGGTAAGACAGAGGGAAACGG
Source organism: Candidatus Eiseniibacteriota bacterium (assembly GCA_039917105.1). Lineage (GTDB taxonomy): Bacteria > Eisenbacteria > RBG-16-71-46 > RBG-16-71-46 > RBG-16-71-46 > CAIXRL01. The sequence goes on from JBDSKE010000157.1 coordinate 11,285, forward strand.
CGGTTCGCGCCGATCTGGAGCTTGTCGGCCTCGAGTTGGCTGAAGTCAGGGTTGACGGTGGCATTCAACGCCAAAGATGAAGTGATGGAGGTCTGCAGGTCGACTCCGGCATCATCGGATTGGTCTCGGAACCATCGCATCGCCCCGCCACCCGGACCGTACGTGCGCGCACCCAACAAACCCCCGAAGACATACGGCTCCAAGGTGAGGTCGCGTCCGCCGTGCACGTTGCCCAGGCCAGTGATGTCGGCCGCCTGCAACATGACACCACCCGCCTGCCCGGAGATGTAGATTGGCCATGTCGGCACTTCGTTCCAGGCAGCGCTCTCGCGTCGAACCCACAGTCGCCAGGGGCGCGACGCATGCTGGGGCAGGCGCATGGCGCGGTAGGGCACTTCAATCTCGGCGGTCCATGCGCCCTCGCCGCGCTTGGCCTCAGCTTGCCAGACGGCATCCCACTTGAAGTCTGGGTCGCCCGTGAGGATGCCATCCAACTGCACGCCATAGGGGTTCACGCCGAAGATGTAGGCGCGCTGGCCGTCGCCGTCCGTATCGAGGTGGATCGAGACGTGATCACCATCGGTGATCTGGTCGCGCGGCGTGAGGCTCGCGCGCAACGGGCGGCGCGCGCTGCACCATAGCCCGAAGACGATTCGCGTGTCGTCGAACAGCACCTTGACGATGGTGCTCTCCGATGGAGTCTGGCCCTCACGCGCCTCGGTCAACAGGAATGCATGGATGGCGGGAGCAGTCTGCCACGCCGCATCGTCGAGGCTTCCATCGATGCGCAGCAAGCCGGTGATGCGAGTGGCTGGCACCGAGGGTCGCTCAGCCGCCCAAGAGGCGACCGCACCACCTAGCGCAAGCGCCGTGATCAGCAGGGAATGAAGACGCATGAGAACTGGGTTCCTGTGGCAAGAGGTATGCTGCGGCCTGAAGAAATACCCTGCCACGGAGAACCGCAAGCAAGAGGTCGGCGGTGACACTACGCACGAGCCCGCTGGTTGACGCAACTCGTCAGCCCAACGCAAGGGTTCCAAGTCACTTTCGCGGCCTTGGACCGGACGAACGCGGGTTCGGGGCAGCCCGACCCTGTGTTCCTTTATAGTGCTGGTGGTCCGCTCGACACCCACGTCCCAGAAGGAGCTGCCATGCGCGCACTCGCCTTGTCACTGCTGCTGCTGTCCTGTGCCGAATGCAGCGCTCGCGCGGCGGTGCCCGTCGCCGCGCCGTCGTCGCCGCTGGCCCACACCTACTCGATCGTGGCGCGCGACCCGTCCACCGGTGAGATGGGGGTGGCGGTGCAGTCGCATTACTTCTCAGTTGGACCCGTCGTGCCATGGGCCGAAGCAGGCGTGGGCGCGGTCGCCACCCAGTCGCTGGTGCTCATCGATTATGGACCGAACGGTCTTGTTTTGATGAAGCAGGGCTTGACGGCACGTCAGGCGCTGGACTCCCTGCTCAAGGCCGACGCGAATAACGATGGTCGCCAGGTGGCGATGGTGGATGCCAAGGGCAATATCGCGGCGTACACGGGGCGCAACTGCATCCCCGACGCGGGAGATGTGCAGGGCGACCAGTTCTCGTGTCAGGCAAACCTCATGGCCAATCCCACCATCTGGCCGGCGATGAAGGCCGCCTTCCAGAAGGCCTCGGGGGATCTCGCCGAGCGCATGCTGGTGGCGCTTGAGGCGGCCCAGAAAGCGGGCGGCGATATCCGCGGACAACAGTCCGCCGCGATCGTGGTGGTGAAGGGCAAAGCCTCGGGCAAGCCCTGGAACGACTACGTGGTGAACTTGCGGGTGGAGGACAGCGACGACCCGCTCAAGGAGATGCGACGCCTGCTCAAACTGCGGCGCGCATACAACTTCGAGGATCTGGGCGACAACCTGACCTCCGACAAGAAGCCCCAGGCCGCGGCCAAGGCCTACGGTGAGGCGACCAAGCTGGCGCCGGATGTGGTGGAGTTGCAGTTCTGGGCCGCGGTCACGATGTACACCAACGGCCAGGAAGCGGAGGGCCTGAAGCTCTTCCGTTCGGTATTCGGGCGCGAGAGCCAGTGGGTGGATCTGATTCCCCGCTTGGCCAAGGTCGGGCTGTTCCCGAATGATCCGAAGAAGATCGAAGAAGTTCAGCGTCAGCGCCCGAGGTCACGAGTTTCCCGCTGACCACTGCAGCATCACCCCAGCACCCGAGGCTCGCCATGTCCCAGCACAGGCCTTCGCACCGTTATCTTGCCGGGCAGCCCATCAACCCCCCTGCCATCACCGGCAAGGAGACCGCGGCCGAACTCATCGACAGCGCATTCATGGCATACAACGGCGCGCGCCTGCGTGAAGGCGCGCGGCTGCTGGTCGAGCGCATGCTGGCGGACGACAGCACCGTGGCGCTGTCCATCACCGGAGCGCTGACGCCCGCCGGGCTTGGGATGAGCGCGATCATCCCACTCATGGAGGCGGGCTTCGTGGACTGGATCGTCTCGACCGGTGCGAACCTCTACCACGACGCGCACTTCGGACTTGGCTTGGCCATGCACCAGGGCACCTCGCAGATCGATGATGTGGAGTTACGCGAA
>JBDSKE010000158.1:0-9375 GCA_039917105.1 Candidatus Eiseniibacteriota bacterium
CCGGATGGTCCGGAGCCTGCGGGTCAATAGCCAGGCCGCGCACCAGTGAGGCGTGCCTGTAACCAGTTCGCGAGCGTTCGCAGCACCTCGGCGGGCACCATCACGTCGGTCAGGCGTGCATAGCCGAGTGGGTCACCCGATGCATCCTTGAGAAAGAGGTGGTCGAGCGCGGCGAAACGCCGCAGCTCGACCGCCTTGTTTCCGCCCGAGCGCAGCGCCTTTGCCAATAACTCGGCCTGCTCGGCTGTCACTTGTCGGTCGGTCCCTCCCTGCATCACCAGCGCCGGTGTGCGCACACGCGCTGCAACCGTGAGCGGATCGTGCTCGAGGAAGTAGCGGAGCCACGGATCGACTTTCGCAATCGAGTCGACATCGGCCATGGCGAGTCGCAGTAATGAATCGCGCGCGGCGGGCGAGGCTGGACGGCCGCGGTCCACGGCGGCACCGTTCTGGTACTGGATGATCCGTCGGCCGGTGTACGCCGGCCCCGCCATCAGGACGATGCCTCGCAGCTGAGCGTCATGTTCCGCGACCATGGGCGCAATCAGTCCGCCCTCGCTGTGCCCCAGCAATGCCAATCTCGCGCCGTCAATGCGCGCCTCGCGTCGCAGCCACGCGATGGCATCGTTGACGTCGGCTACGAAGTCGAGTGAGGTAGCGCCCTTGAAGCGGCCTCCGCTCGCGCCGACCCCTCGATCGTCCAGACGCAGAACCGCGATGCCGCGCCGCCCGAGCTCGTCGGCAATCTGTTGGAATATCCGATATCCCTTCACGCCCGCGATGCGTTCATCACGTTCCTGGGGACCAGAGCCGGAGACCGTGATCACACACGGGACCCGACCATCGGCGCGCATGGGGAGCGTCAAAGTACCCGCAAGGCTGAATCCGCCGCGTGTAGGCACCCTCACTTCGGTCGCGGTGTAGGGCGCTCCCGCCGGAGCGGAGTAGTCGGGGCCTGCCGAGGTGAACAGGCTATCGTCCGTATCGGCGAGGCGGGTGAGCGTGAGGCCCTGCGTCGGAATCACGCCGCCCAGAATATCCCCCGCCGCGTTCACCCGGACGCGCATGGCGACATTCCCCACTGCGAGCACCACGGAGTCCGCACCGACCCGCATCACATGCACGTCGAATGTCGATGCCCCGCTCAACGCGAAAGCCGACGTATGCGTATCCGGCCCCTGCGCAAGCGCGAGGCGGGCGAGAAGCTCCTGCATCACGAAAGACGGATTCACGAACGGTGTTGCCCCCCGACGCGTGGCGATGCGTTCGGTCACACCCGTCCCGGCGCTCGCGAACACACTGTCCCCGATGAACTCGAGCGAACCCGATTGCAGCGGTGGTGCATCCACCCCGGCCGTCGCGAGGCGGAACTCCGACTGCATGTGGGTCACATGCCCGTCCCAGGGGTCGAGTTCGAGCGTATAGGTCCAACGCTGGTCGGCAAGCCTGAACAGCAGCTCACCACGGATTCGGGTGGCACTGCGCTCGAAGCGTTCAACCGAGATCGTGTCGGTGGCACTGCGTAACAAGAACGCCCCGCGCGAGATTGTGACTTCGGCGGGCATTGCCGCGCTCGACGCCACTGGGGTGAGCAAACACAACCAACCCGATAGGCATAGCGCAATGCGGAGCATGACGACCTTTCAGCGAGGAGGTACGACGGTGCCTGGTTCTCGGGGCACACTGTTGGAGTCTGGCCCTATTCCAATTTACCCGAGTTGCGCACGATGGTCCCGCCGCGGAGAATGCTCCGACTCGGCCTGTCATCGCCCACCCTTAAGGAGTCCCACATGCGGTTCCCCCGCTCCAGTGGCTCGCTGCTGCACCCGACTTCACTGCCCGGTCCGTACGGGATCGGGGATCTGGGCGAGGAAGCGCGTCACTTCGTGGATTTCCTCTGGCTCTCGGGGCAGAAGGTCTGGCAGGTTTTACCTTTGGGACCAACGGGTTTCGGTGATTCGCCCTATCAATGCTTCTCGGCCTTCGCGGGCAACCCCTACTTGGTGAGTCCGGATCGCTTGGTCCAAGACGACCTGCTCACGGCGGTCGAGGCCTCCGCTCACCCGGTCTTCCCCGACACCGTGGTCGACTTCGGCCCGGTGATCAGTTGGAAACAGGCATTGCTCGCGCGCGCGGCGGCCAGGTTCGCCGCGAATCATGCACACCCGCTGCAAGAGGTGTTTGAGGCGTGGTGCAAGGCCCGGCCTTGGTTGGACGATTTCGCGCTCTTCATGGCACTCAAGGACGCACACGGGGGAGCGTCATGGGATGTATGGCCGCAAGCGCTCCGCCAGCGTGAGCCACGTGCGCTCGCGGACGCGCGCCTGCACCTGGCGGCGGGCGTGCACGCGAATCAGTTCGCCCAGTGGTGCTTCGATCACCAGTGGCAGCAGGTCCGTGCATACGCCCACTCACGTGGGATCCACTTACTGGGCGACGTGCCGATCTTCGTGTCCTATGACAGTGCCGACGTCTGGGTCCGCCCCGACCTGTTCCATCTGGACCATGGTGGCCGACCTACAGTGGTCGCAGGCGTGCCACCGGACTACTTCAGCGAGACCGGGCAGTTGTGGGGGAATCCCCTGTACCGTTGGGATGCGGCCGCGAGTGAAGGCTACCAGTGGTGGGCCGATCGACTGCGGGCGACACTGCAACAAGTGGATCGCATCCGGCTCGACCACTTCATCGGGTTCACGCGTTGTTGGGAGGTTCCTGCCGGCGCGCCCGACGCGCGTAAGGGCCGCTGGATGCCTGGCCCAGGCGCCGCCCTGTTCGAAGCGCTCGGGCGGCATTTGGGCGCCCTGCCATTGGTGGCCGAGGACCTCGGCGAACTCAGTCCCGAGGTGGCGCGAATGCGCGACCACTTCGAGTTCCCCGGCATGCGCATCTTGCAGTTCGCTTTCACCGGCCCCGAGAACCCATTCCTGCCACATCACCACGTGCCGAACGCGCTGGTGTATTCCGGCACGCATGACAATGACACCGCAATGGGTTGGTGGAACTCGGCGCCCGAGGGCGAGCGCGATTTCGCCCGACGCTATCTGGGCATTGACGGCCATGACTTCGCCTGGGACTTGATCCGCGCAGGCATGATGTCGGTGGCGGATGGCTTCATCGCGCCGGTGACGGACGTTTTGTCGCTGGGAGGTGAAGCGCGCATGAACCTGCCTGGGCGCGCGAACGGGAACTGGAGCTGGCGCCTTCCAGCGGGTGCGTTGACGCCCGAACTGGCGTACCGTTGGCGAGTACTTGCCGAGATGTACGGCCGTTGCGACTCCTGAAGTCCAGGCGCGCGACGAGACTGGCCCCGCTGAACCCCACCTTTGGTAAGGAGTGACCACCATGCACAGTCGCGCGCACCAGCTGCTGACGCTTGGGCAGAGCGTCTGGTTGGATTTCATCCGCCGGGGCCATCTGGCATCGGGCGAGTTCGATCGAGCCGTGGATGAAGCGGGCGTGGTGGGAGTGACCTCGAACCCCACCATCTTCCAACTGGCGATCGCCAAGTGCAGCGATTACGACACGGCGATGGCGGAGCGCGTGCACGCAGGGCTCGAGGGTGAATCCTTGTTCGAGTCGCTTGCGGTCGAGGACATCCAGATGGCTTGCGACCGCCTGGCCTCGATCTATGCCTCCTCGCATGGCTTGGACGGTCGGGTCAGCATCGAAGTGAGTCCGCGCCTAGCGCACGACACCGCCGGCACGATCGCCAGCGCCAAGCGCCTGTTCACGGCGGTTGCCCGCCCCAACGTCATGGTCAAGATCCCCGCGACCGAGGCGGGGCTGCCGGCGATCACCGCGTCCTTGGCTGCGGGCATCAGCGTGAATGTGACGCTCATTTTCTCGCTGGCGCGCTACGCGCAGGTGATGGACGCTTACCTTGCGGGACTCGAGGCTGCAAAGGCGAACGGGGTCGCGCTGGCATCTTTGCGATCCGTGGCATCGTTCTTCGTTTCCCGCGTGGACGGCAAAGTCGATGCTGCGATCGACCAGCGCGTCGCCACGTTACCGGCTGACTCGAGCGAACGAACCGAGTTGGAATCCCTGCGTGGCAAGGCCGCGGTCGCGAACGCCCGCCTGGCCTACGCTGACTTCGAGGCGGTATTCGGAGCCGCTCGCTTCAAGGCCTTGCAGGGCCAGGGCGCACATACCCAACGCCCGCTCTGGGCCTCGACCAGCACGAAGAATCCCGCCTATCGCGACGTGCTCTATGTGGAGGAGTTGATCGGCGCGGACACCGTCAACACCATGCCTCCCGCGACGCTTGTCGCCTTCAACGATCACGGTGTGCTCGAAGCCCGCATCTCGCGCGACCTGGCGGCCGCGCGCGCGTTGTTCCCGCGGCTCGAAGCGCTCGGGGTTCCGGTCGGGACACTCATCGAACAACTCGAGCCCGAGGGCGTGCAGTCTTTTGCCAAGAGCTACGACGAGTTGCTCGAGACGCTTGAGGTGCGCCGGCGAGAGATGCTCGCCCAGAAGGAGACCGGCCGATGAGTGGACTCGACCTGCGCGTCGGCACGTATCAGTCGGCCATCGATGCGCGGTTGGCGCGGATCACGGCGGCGCGCTTTGGCTCACGGCTGCTCGGGCGCGATGACGCCCTGTGGGTCGACGATGCCGAGCACCGAAAGGTGGCTGCCAACCGCCTGGGTTGGCTCGACTCACCGATGGCCATGCAGGCCGAGGCCGCGAATCTCGCAGCCTTCACGAGGGAAGTTGTGGCGGAAGGCTTCACTCATGCCGTTCTACTCGGCATGGGCGGCTCGAGCCTTGCGCCCGAAGTGTTGCGCCTGACATTCGGCGTGGCGGTCGGCGCGCTCGAGCTGACCGTCCTGGACGACACCTCGCCGGCCGCGGTACGCGCGGTCGCCGACTCGCACGACTTGTCCCGCACCCTGTTCGTGGTCGCCAGCAAGTCCGGTGGAACCATCGAAGTGGTCTCGTTCGAAAAGTATTTCTGGGAACAAGTGCATGCACTCCGTGGCAATTCGACTGGCCGCGCATTCGTGGCCATCACTGACCCGGGTACGTCGTTGGGCGCCCTTGCAAAAGCACGCGGGTACCGGCACACCTTCGTGAATGCGCCCGATATCGGCGGACGCTACTCGGTCCTGTCGTACTTCGGGCTCGTCCCGGCGGCCCTGCTCGGCGTGGACATCCCGGCCCTACTCGCCTCGGCGATCTGCGAACGTGTGCCACTCGATCGGGATCAGGGCGAGGGACTCCGTCTGGGGGCAGCGCTCGGCGAGTTGGCGCTGGCCGGCCGCGACAAGCTCACGCTGGTCTTCTCTCCCGCCATTGCCTCGCTCGGCACCTGGATTGAACAATTGGTGGCCGAGAGCACCGGCAAACTCGGGCGGGGCATTGTCCCCGTGGCCGAGGAAGCTCTCGCGGCGCCTTCGGCATACGCGGCGGACCGGGTGTTCCTCGCTGTGGGCCAGCCGTCGTTACCTAACGAAACGCGTCAGGCGCTCGACTCGCTTTCCGCCGCGGGCCATCCAGTGATTCACTGGGACCGGGCCGCAAGGTCCGACCTGGGTGGCGAGTTCATGCGCTGGGAGATCGCCACGGCACTTGCCGGTGCCGTGCTCGGGGTGGACCCGTTCGATGAGCCCAATGTCTCCGAAGCAAAGGCGGCCACGCAGACCGTTCTGCAGCGGTATCTTGCCGAGGGCCGCTTCCCGGATTCCACACCTGCCGCCAGCCATGGCGCGCTACAGGCGTTCGCGCCGTCCTCGATGCAGGTGAGCGGCGGGGACCCCGGAGCGTGGCTGCAGACATTGCTCGCCTGCGCAGAAGCGGGCGACTATGTGGCGGTGCTCGCCTATGTACACCGAACTGCGGAGCGGCATGCCTTGCTCGAGGCGATCCGTCACGGCGCCCGTGACATCAGCCATCTTGCCACGACGCTCGGCTACGGCCCACGCTTCCTGCACTCCACCGGCCAGTTGCATAAGGGCGGGCCCAACACGGGACTCTTCCTTCAGCTCACCGGCGATGAAGGCGACCTGGCGATTCCAGGCGAGAAGTACGGTTTCGGGGTGCTCCACGCGGCGCAGGCCGCAGGCGACTTCCAGGTCCTGGAAAGCCGTGGCCGGCGTGTGCTGCGCGTGCACATGGCAACGGAAATCGACGCTGGCCTGCAACAGTTGGTCCAAGCGCTCCAAGCGCGTACTCCCTAGGAACCCAGACATGCTCCGTCGGCTCCTGCCACTGGCCTCACTCGCGCTCCTGATTGCCGGCCCCGCCACTTCGGCACGGGGCAAGGCCCCTGCCGCCGCGCCCCCGGCCCTAGTCACGGCGCGCACCGAACTGGATTCGATCGGCAGCGTGCATGCTCGGCTCTCGCACTATCGGTTCGAAGGTCTCGTGCAGGTCGTGGTGACCGGCAAAGGTGTGAACCAAAAAGTCGAGATGCCCGTGTTGTTCGTGTTCGAGCGGCCGGCACGGCTGCATACCGAGATGCAGAATCCCAACATGGGCTCGGTCCTCGTCTCCGATGGCGACACGCTCACGATCAGCGTGCCCACGCTGCACCAGTACACAAGGCAACCAGCGCCATCGCTGTTGCCGGGCAGCGGCAACGATGCCTTCGCCCGCCAGGTCGACCCGCTCGGCGACTATGTGCGCATCGCCTCCACGGCCACGAGCGTTCGTGCGGTCGGCCGCGACACCGTTCAGGTCGGGGACAGGGTGATCGACGCCGTCAAACTCGAAGTCACCTCCCCTGCCGACACCTCAGTGCACGGGCTGTTCATGCACCCACGGACGCTCTGGGTGGACCCGGCATCGCACCGGGTGTTGCGCGACTCGGTCCGTGTGGATATCGAGCATCCCCAGATCGGCCCCGTGACGAGCATCCAGGTCACCCGGTTGGTCCGCTTCTCAGATGCAGCCCCGGCGGACTCCCTGTTCCGCTTCCGGCCGCACACGGAAGACCGCCTGGTCGCCCGCATCGGTGCGTCCGGCACTGAGGGCCCGCAACTCGAGGGTCGACTCGCGCCCGACTTCTCGCTCCCCCGCCTCGCCCAAGCCTCGCGCGCTGCGAAACCGCCGAGCACGGCCAAGGCCCGCGCCGCAGCGGCTGCAGCGCGCACCGTGAAGCTGAGCGCGTTGCGAGGCAAGGTGGTGGTGCTCGACTTCTGGGCCACATGGTGCGGACCCTGTCGGCGCTGGATGCCGCTTGTCGACAAGGCTCATACCGAGTTCGGGCCCAAGGGGCTCCAGGTCTTCGCGGTCAATCTGCGCGAGAGTGAGGAGCTCGTGCGAGGCTTCCTCCAGAAAACGGGCGTGAAGGTTCCCGTGCTGCTCGACCGTGATGGCAGCGTTGGCGCGGCCTACGGCGCCTCATCGATTCCCCTCACGGTGATCGTGGGTCGGGATGGCAAGGTCGTGCGGGCATTGCTCGGGGCTCATCCCGAAGCGGATCTCCGTGCTGCCCTGCGCGAAGCCGGCATCGAGTGAATCGGTGTCAGCGGAGCGGCACGTCCCGGGGAGCGAGCCACGCGCAGGCAGCACCCAGATCCACATTGCCACCTGAAATCACCACACCCACGCGGGACCCCCGGACCGGGACCACGCCCGTCATGGCGGCTGCCAGCCCCAGCACCCCGGTGGGTTCCACAACCAGCTTGAGGCGTTCCCAGACGAATCGCATCGTCTCGATCAGCGCCGCATCCGGGACGCTGACGATATCGTGCACATAACGCTGGGCTAGGGCGAAAGTGAGCGGGCTCAGCGATAGGGTCCGCGCCCCATCGGCAATGGTGTCGGCATGCTCGATGGCCTGCAGATGACCGCTGTGAAAACTCCGCACGGCGTCATCCCCACCTGCCGGCTCGACCCCGACCACTCGGCATCGGGGCTGGAGCACTGCGGCGGCCAGCGCGCACCCCGACAACAACCCAGCGCCACCCACCGGAACCAGCAGCACGTCCAAAGGTCCCGTCTCCTCGAACAACTCCGCAGCTGCGGTTGCCTGCCCCACCACGATGTCCGGATGATCGAAGGGCGGCACCAGCGTCATCCCCCGATCGCGGGCGACCTGCTCGGCCAGGCCTTCGCGCGAGACGCCCAGCAGGTCGTAGAGCATCACCTCGGCGCCATAGGCCCGTGTGGCCGCGAGTTTCGGTGCGGGCGCGGAGCTCGGCATGACAATCACGGCGGGGATGCCGAGGGTGCGCGCCACCAACGCCACGGCTTGCGCATGATTGCCAGATGAATACGCCACCACACCGCGAGTGCGTTCGACCGCACCCAGTTGGGATACCAGGTTCCAAGCGCCCCGGAACTTGAACGCTCCCATGCGCTGCAGGTTCTCGCACTTGAGGTGCACATACGCCGCAAGGCGCGTATCGAGCGTACTCGATCGCAGGACCGGCGTACGATGCGCTGCACTCGCGACACGCGATCGAGCTGCCTCGAAGCTTGCCAAGAGTGTGGCGTGATCAGGGACCCCGTGCGCCTCGGCGTACGAACCCATTTCAGCCCCCGGCCCCGCCACCCAGATCGAGCCCTGGCTTCGTCTGGCGCGCGGGATCGAGCGCGGCATCGATCTCGGCAGGCGATAGTGTGGTCATTTCCCGCGCTAACTCACGCACTGGCCGACGCTCCTGAAATGAGCGCTTTGCGATCTCGGCCGCCTTGTCGTAGCCGATGAGCGGATTGAGTGCCGTGGCCATGCTGGGCGAGATCTCGATGGAGTCGCGGCAGGTGGCTTCGTTGGCGACGAGGTCCCGGAGTGCCTTGCTCGCGAAAACGCGTGAGGCATTCGCGAGCAGCTGGATGCTCTCGAGTAGATTGCGGGCAATGAGGGGCTGCATGACATTGAGGTCGAGCTGGCCCCACTGCGCGCCAACGGTGATCACGACATGGTTCCCCATGACCTGTGCGCCCACCATGGTGACCGCCTCGCAGATCACGGGATTCACCTTGCCGGGCATGATGCTCGAACCCGGCTGGATCGCAGGCAGCGTCACCTCGCCCAGCCCGCAACGAGGACCGGAGTTCATGAGCCGCACGTCGTTCGCGATCTTCATGAGGCTCGCTGCCACCGAGTTGAGCGCGCCGCTGGCCCAGCAGGCACCGTCCTGAGCACCCTGAGCCTCGAAATGATTGGTGGCCTCGGTAAAATGCGTGCCCGCGAGCTTGCCCAGTTCGGCGGCCATCCGACGGCCGAACTCCGGGTGGGTGTTGAGTCCGGTGCCCACCGCGGTGCCGCCGATCGCAAGTTCGCGCAGGTCCGGCAAGGTCGCCTTCACCCGCGCGATGCCATGCAACACCTGCGAGGCATATCCCCCGAACTCCTGGCCCAGACGGATGGGCGTGGCGTCCATGAGGTGCGTGCGGCCCGTCTTGATGATGTCATGGAACTCG
>JBDSKE010000159.1:0-4893 GCA_039917105.1 Candidatus Eiseniibacteriota bacterium
ACCCGTGTCTCAATGCACCCCCCACCCCTGTGCTATAAGTCGCCGCGCATACACTGCGGCGTGCCGCCGCCCACTTCCGCCCGAGGGAAACGGTCGATGGAACGCATCGAATCGCATCTCGATCCCCGCAGCGCCGAGTTCGCCGCGAACGCCGCGCATCATCGCGCGCTCGTCGCCGACCTGAACCAGCGGCTCACCATCGCACAGCAGGGTGGTGGACCTGAGTTGATCGCCAAGCACACGGCCCGCGGCAAGCTGTTCGTGCGCGAACGCATCGAGCGGTTGCTCGACCCCGGCACCGCCTTCCTCGAACTGTCGCCGCTGGCGGCCAATGGCATGTATGACGGCGATGCGCCCGCAGCGGGAGTGGTCACGGGCATCGGCGTGGTACAGGGACGGCAGGTGATGATCGTGGCCAACGATGCGACGGTGAAGGGCGGCACCTACTACCCGATCACCGTCAAGAAGCATGTGCGGGCGCAGGAAGTGGCGCTCGAGAATCGGCTGCCCTGTGTGTATCTGGTGGACTCCGGTGGGGCGTTCCTGCCCCTGCAGGCCGACGTGTTTCCTGATCGCGATCACTTCGGGCGCATCTTCTACAATCAGGCGCGCATGTCAGCGTTGGGCATACCCCAGTTGGCGGTGGTGATGGGCTCGTGCACCGCGGGCGGCGCGTATGTGCCGGCCATGAGTGACGAAACGATCATTGTGAAGAATCAGGGCACCATCTTCCTGGGCGGTCCGCCGTTGGTGAAGGCGGCCACGGGCGAAGTGGTGACAGCAGAGGAGTTGGGGGGCGGCGACGTGCACACGCGCATCTCCGGCGTGGCCGATCACCTGGCCGACGACGATGCGCATGCGCTCGAGATGGCGCGCGAGATCGTCGCCCACATCGGCGCGGCCAAGCGCGCGCCACTCGACTTGCGTGAACCCGAGCCGCCGGCATACGACCCGAGCGAGCTGTATGGCGTGATCCCGCAGGACCTGCGCACGCCCTATGACGCGCGCGAGGTGATCGCGCGACTGGTCGATGGCTCGCGCTTCCACGAGTTCAAGGCGCGCTACGGCACCACGCTGGTCACTGGCTTCGCGCACTTGATGGGCATGCCCGTGGCGATTCTGGCCAATCAAGGCATCCTGTTCTCCGAGAGTGCGCAAAAGGGGACTCACTTCATCGAACTGGCGGCACAGCGAGGAGTGCCGTTGTTGTTCCTCCAGAACATCACGGGGTTCATGGTGGGTAAGCAGTATGAACACAGCGGCATCGCCAAGGACGGAGCCAAGCTGGTGCACGCCGTGGCGAACGCTCAAAGCCCCAAAATCACCGTGGTGATCGGCGGCAGCTTCGGCGCGGGAAACTACGGCATGTGCGGCCGCGCCTATCAGCCGCGGTTCCTGTACATGTGGCCCAACAGCCGCATCAGCGTGATGGGCGGCGAGCAGGCCGCGAGTGTTTTGGCCACCGTCAAGCAGGCGCAACTCGAAGCCAAAGGTACGCCCATGACCGAGGCCGAACTCAAGGCGTTCAAGCAGCCGACGCTGGACAAATACGAGACCGAGGGCAGCCCGTACTACAGCAGCGCGCGCTTGTGGGATGACGGGGTGATCGATCCTGCCACCACACGCGACGTCCTCGCACTGTCGCTCTCGGCCTGCCTCAATGCACCCATCCCGGAGATGAAGTTCGGCGTATTCCGGATGTGATCGGGGATGGGCCTCGCCACTCTCGCGCTCGTCCTCGCTTCGGCGGTCATCCACGCAACCTGGAATCTCTGGGCCAAGCAGGTCGGGCACGCCGCGCGCCCAGCCGTGCTCATGTGGTTGCTCACGGTGGTCTCATCGCTGCTATACGCACCAATCGGCCTGTGGATGCTCTCGCACGGCGCTTGGCGCCCCACTCCCCAGGTGCTGTTGTGGGTGCTCGGCAGCGGCGCGATTCACGTGGTGTACTTCTTCCTGCTGTTGCGCGGGTATCGGGTGGGCGACCTCTCGCTCGTGTATCCCGTCGCGCGCGGCACCGGACCGCTGTTGGCGGCGGTGGGCGCGATCGCATTGTTGGGGGAACGGCCGACGTGGCTGTCGGCCAGTGGCGCGTTGCTCATCGCGAGCGGGGTCGTGGCGCTCACGTGGCGGGCCGACCGCGCCTCGCAGGCCAAGCTCGCGCCGGGGCTGCGTTACGGGCTCATGACCGGCGTGCTGATCGCCACCTATACATTGTTCGATACATGTAGCGTGAAACGGGTCGGCATTCCGCCGCTTCTGTTCTATTGGGGTGGTGAGATGGCGCGAATCCTGTTCGTCTCGCCCCTAGTGACGCGCGAGGGCCACAGCATCTCGCGGCTCTGGCGCGAGCACCGCTGGCGCGTGATCGGCATCGCGGCCTTGAGCCCCCTCAGTTACATCCTTATCCTCATCGCGCTGCGCACTGGCGAGGTGGGACACATCGCGCCAGCGCGTGAGCTCAGCATTCTGATCGGCGCTTACCTGGGTGGTCGCGTGCTTGGCGAGACCGAGCACCGGCGTCGGCTGCTAGCGGCAACCGCCTTCGCGCTGGGCGTGATCGCCTTGGCGCTCGAGCGTACCTGATCGCTGTCTCCAGTCTTTCCGCATCCCACGAGGTCCTCGTCCGTGTCCCACACCCGATCGGAGCCCAAGCGCCGCCACGAACACCGGGACGCGCGCCGTGAACGGGCTCAACGACCGGCCGCGCCGCCGTGGTTGGCCGACATGCTCATGCTCGGCGGGCCCGCGCTGGCTGCGCTTTACGTTCATCTTGCGGCGCTCGTCGGATTCTATTCGCCCGACGATCTCATCCTGCTCGAGCGCGTGCGCGGCATCGCGCCCTTCCCTGACACGCTGTGGCGCTTCGTCTCGGGTCGCCTGTACTGGGTGGCGCTCTTTCCCATGTTGGGACCGGACCCGTTCGCCTGGCATGCACTCAGTCTGGTGCTGCACGCGGCAGCCACGGTGCTGGTGGGCCTGTTCGCGCGCCGTCTCGGCGCTTCTCGCGCCACCGCGTTCCTCACCGCACTTTTGTTCGGCGCCACTGCTCAGGCGCGCACCGTGGTCTGGCAGATCTCGGGCGCGGGCGAAACGCTCGCGCTTCTGGCGTTGCTCGGCGCGTTGATCGTGCTGGTGTCGCGCCGATCGACGCCCTCGATCGGCGCGGCCAGTGCGCTACATGCGGCTGGGATGCTATGCAAAGAGACCATCGGGCTGGCCCCGCTGGCGCTTGTCTTCGCGCGCACGCCCGAAGGCGCGCGGCGGGTGTCGTGGCGCGCCCTGGGTGTGCCACTGGCGGTCACGGTCGCGCTTGTCGCGTATCTCTCGGCGACTCGCTCAGGCACGGGCTCCCTCGGGGGCGAGGCGTACGCATTCGGCTTTGGGCGGCATGTGCTGGACCACCTGCTCACCTACGCGATCTGGTCCACCGATCTCATGCACGTCTTCGCAGGCCTGCGCTCGCCGCTCCCCTCCCCTTGGGCGCTGGCGGCGGCGGCGCTGATCACCGGGCTCACCGTGTACGCTTGGCGCAGTGGTTCGGTGCCAGCACGCGTCGGGTTGGCGTTGTGGTTACTTCTGCTGTTGCCGGTGCTCCCACTCAAGAACGCGGTCTATCCGCACTATGTGTACGCAGCGCGCGCAGGCTGGTCGCTCGCGCTGGTGTCTGCGTTGTTCGCGTTGGTGCGGGGGCTTGCGCCCACTCGCGCGGGCGTTGCCACCGACCGACCGTCGGCATGGATCACGGCGGCGCTGGTGGCAGTGTTGCACACCGTGACAGCAGTGCTCTACCTCACCGCCATGCAGAGCGCGCGGATGCCCGGCAACAATCTCCCGCGCGATACTTTCCTGCGCAAGATGGAAGTGGCACGGAACGCCGCCTTGGGGCTGAAGGGACAGTTGCCTTTGGGGCCGACGCGCTTGGTGGTCTATGCCCCGCCGGGTGAGACCGTATTGTTCAGTGTCCAGACTGGGCGCACCGCGAGCGGGGCCGAAGCCAATGAACCGCGTTACACGCTCATCAACGCGGTCCTCGACCAGGGCCGCGGACTGCGCGCTCTCTACCCACAACTCACCGATGTGCGTTTCGACGAGCACGTCGCGCCTGCCGACGTGGGCGCGCAAATCGCCGTGAATTCCTCGGGAGGGCACATCGTGGCGTGCGGCACGGGGCCCGAGGCCCATGCGCGCGCCGCAGCCCTGTGGTCCGAGCGCGGTGCAACGCAGGCTGCACGAACCCACTTGGAAGAAGCCCTGCAACTCTACCCGGGTTCCGCGGTGCTCGTCGAGGCCCGGGATGCCCTGGCTCCCTGACCCCGCAATCCCCCTTCGGAGGATCCCATGTCATTGGTCGAGATTGAACGCGAAGGTTCAGTCGCTCGCGTGTGGTTCAACCGCCCCGAAGTGCACAACTCGCTCTCGCCCGACCTGGGCGCAGCATTGCGAGACGCGTTGGATGCGCTGGCGAACCAAGCGTCCTGCCGCGTGCTGGTGCTGGGCGGGCGCGGGCCGTCGTTCTGCGCCGGCGCCGACATCGGCGTGATGAAGGCGTCGGCCAATGCCACGTTCGAGGATAACCTTGCCGAGAGCACGCGCCTGGGTGGCTACTTCGCAGCGCTCGCGGATTTTCCAAAGCCAGTGGTGGCGCGATTGCACGGCGGCGTGTACGGAGGCGGGGTGGGCCTGGCGTGCGCGTGCGATATCGTTGTGGCCAGCGACGACGCCAAGTTCGGCCTGACCGAGGTACGCTTGGGAATCCTGCCCGGGCTGATCAGCCCCTATGTGCTGCGCCGGCTGGGCGACTCGCGGGCGCGCGAACTGATGCTCACCGGCGAACGTTTCGGCGCGTCCCAGGCACTGAGTGTCGGCCTCGTGCACCATGTGGTGCCCTCG
>JBDSKE010000160.1:0-5654 GCA_039917105.1 Candidatus Eiseniibacteriota bacterium
CCATGATCGTGTCTTCCATAGGGGTGACAGAATCACTGCGGAGTCAGGGGGTGTCACTTTCACTGCGGAGGCACAGGCACCGCGTCCGCGATTGCCGCCCAAGTGGACAGCGGGTAACCTTCGCCTCTCAGTGAGCGAGTTGTATCCGTCACTGCAAACTTGACGTTCGCGCCCAATCCCCGCCGCATTTCGGACCGCGCCCTGTGGGAGGCTTGTGTGCCGCTAGCTCGCGTTCTCGTCGGCGCGCTCTGCTTGTTGTTCTGCGGGTGTGCCGCGCACAACCTGCAAACGATCGTGCCGAAGGAACGAACCGACAGTCGAATCGCGTTCCTCGCCGATGGCCTCACCAAACGTGCTGAGGTGATGTCGCGACTCGGAGATCCCTCTGCGGTCTACGAGGCGGAGCACATACTGATTTACCGCATGGACGAAGGCTTGAGGGTGGTTTCTCTCCGCGGTATCGATGCCGAGGATCGCCCGCGGCCTAATGAGCCCACGCGCTGGACGCAGGTATTCCACAACCTGGTACTGGCCTTCGATTCCACGGGGGTGCTGGAGACGCACCGCCTCTTGCGGGTGCGGTGAGATGGAGGAGGGACCTCGCCGCTGTTGGCGCCGCCGGGCCCTGCTCTTCTCGATCGCCGTATGGACCGTGATTGGCACCGGCTGCGCGATCTTACCGATTCCGACCCCACGCCACGTACCTGATGCGTACGAGTGCCGCGGCAAGATTACTGCGGCGAAGGTGGCTTCTCTCGGCAGTGCACCGACGCGCGCCGAGGTATTGCTCGGCCTCGGCGAACCGGATCGAACGTGGACTCACCAGAGTTATCTGTTCTACCGGTGGAACACGGTCAGGGGGTACTGGGTGTGGATTGGTGCCGGAATCTTTACGGCCGTCGGCGGCGTCGTAGGATACGGTGAGCGAGAACATGACCTCTTGTTCCAGTTCAACGCGGCGGGAGCCTTGCTCAAGTGCGGGAGCCTCGATACTTGGGGGACGTTGTCGGACGAGCCACTCGAGTCATTCGATCGTACGCTTCCCGTGCAGTTGCCTATTGGGCACTTGGACGCCAGCGGAGCCCACGCCGCGTCGCTGATGCTCGATCGAGCCCTGATCCGCTTCTCGGACAAGGGGAAGCATCATCACCAGATCGAACTGGCACCGGAGAGGATCGAGCAACTTCAATTCCACCGGTTCGGCCAGATGCCGCGCACCAGCCAGCGGATGGGTTGCACATTGGTGTTCCTCGGCGAGGATCGCCGGCGCCACCAACTCCGGATGGTCATGTACCCCGAACACCTGCTTGTCCTGCTCGACTACTTGCGGCGGCATTGCCCTGGGCTGTTCCCGCTCGTCGCGCGCCTGAACCTAAGCCGCCGTCCTAACTGAAGGTCGCGAGCGCCGGATCGGCCATCGATCCGGCGCCCCACGCGTCAGTCCACCGGCTCGGACGTGATCTGCGGTTCGTTCTTGAGCGGGCCCACCGCCTGCCGACCCTTGTGATCAGGGATAGTCAGACTGATCTCGGAAACATTGTTCTCGTAATTGGACTCCGGCAGCGTGTGGCAGATACCGGGGCGCAGCGGATCGGCATTGCGACACGGCTCCGTGGCGGTCGGAGTGAAGCCCGGATTTACCGTGACACGCAGGACGTAGTTGCCGGGCGGAACTTCCGGTTGGCCGTCGCCGCCGTCGAGCACGAAGTACTGCCCGCCGAGCTGCCACGCGTAGACGTCCGACCATCCCATGCTGATGCCCTGATTGCCGGGGATACCCTTGGCGCCACAGCTCGTGAACTGACGGGGATTGTTGTTGGGGCCGGGGAAGGCGCCGTACTTCTCGATGTCGATCATGCAGAACCCACGCTTCGCGGCACGCCAGACATATCCGGTCGCGGGATCGATGAGTTGATACAGCGCGTAGTGCCGGAAGTGGTAATGCTGGTGGCAGGTGGCAAACTCGTAGAGACCGTCGTTGTTCGCGATGTGCACGTTCGGATCGCCGAGCGTGAGATCGGCCTGTCCGATGTTCGGCGTCGAGACGGTGAACCGCAGCAGCTGATGCTCGCCCGGGGTGACGCTGCCCTCTTGGACGCTGCAGAAAGTGGCAGGCAGGTTTTCCAGACGCACCACCCAGTGCTGGCGCAGCGCGCCCTGATCAACGATGAGATCCGGAAGCGCTTGAGCGCTCACGCGGGACGGGGCAAGTGCGGCGAACAGGACCAGTAGGGCGAGGGTCGGGGCGAGAGGCAATCGGCGAACGGTCATGGCAATGAACCTCCGCAAGGGGGACTGCTTGAACCCGGAGCGGCATTCTAGCCCGAGGCATCGCGGCTTGCGATGCGCAAGTTGCTTGAGGCTAGCGGTAGCGAGTCTTGATCTGGCCCCAGGTCGAAGCGCGCACAGGGACCGGCGCCGTGACGAGCACATTGTCCACCAGCAGGCCGCCCTTCTGCCCGTCGTAGACGTTCGCGAACTCGAGCGAAGCTGAATCCGCAGTCGCCGTGAAGGCCACGCTGCCCTGTCGCCATCCGGGCGCACTCGTCGACCCAATGCCGATGGTGTGGAACACCACCTCCCCGCCGGCGGCCCGGACGGTCAGATAACGGTTGAGCGTCGGTCCGCTCAGCGGCGCAGGTGCGTACCAGAAGAGCACCACGTACTCCGCGCCAGGAGTCGTTCCAAAGCGCTGCCAGATTGCGCTCTTGATCCCGGGGAAGAGCGGGTCGTAGAGACCGACGCTCCGCGCCCCCTGCTCCGCGGCCCAGTCCGTACCGCCGTACTGCAGGACGTCACCGGTGACAGTCCATCCGATTATGTCCTGCGATCCCTGGTAAAGGCGAAGGCTGCCCCCCGGATCCACTCCCTGTTCAAAGCCGGGATTCAGCAACTGGGCTTGGGCGCCCGTGGCGATGAGCAATAGGCCAATCGCGAACGAGAGAATGCGAAGACGAATACTACGCATCGCCAACCTCCAGGCTCAGCCATGGGACGAATCCTGCAAAAAATCGTACTTCCCTCCCCGGTGCCGGCACAACCGCATTTGGCGATCGACGCGCTTAGGCTTGACCCGGTTCTCCGACCACTTCTTCAAGCTGATTCGAAGGCGTCCTCGAAGGCCGGGGGGCTCTGGTAGCGGATGTATTTACCCGTTTGGTCGACAAAATGCGACGTTGGTTCGTTCCGGTTCTCTAACTCTGATCCCGAGCGTTTGAAACAACCCGTTGGGGTTCGACTCCTTCACGATGAAACTAGCTTATGGAGCAGTCGTACAGACGGCGCTCCCCAGTTCCATCCAAGCGACTTCACGAATGCCCACCCTGCGACGCGAATCGGGTCGAGACCCAGTGAGTTGCTGAAGCGGTCGATCTGTCTCCGCATGACTGCAATGGAATTGGGTTCTGAAATCGCATCCTCGCAATGGTTGCCAATCCATTGCGCGAGGTCGTAGGCGGGATCTCCCACCAATGGCTTTGGGTCGATAGCCAGCCATGGCTCGCGCGTTGACGAGAGGACGTTGCCTGGGTGGAAGTCCCCGTGCAGGAGCACGATTGCCGGACTAGTTGCTGTTAGCTCAAGCCCGATCTCGACGGCCCGGGCAATCAGACCCGGGTCGTACTCCGCGGCAATAGTCTCTCCTGATAGCAACCCGCCCCAGGCCTGTGCGATGCCGGAGAGACTATCGAAAGCAACTGGGAGAGGTGCATCGCGCCACAGACGCCGCAAAACATCCGCGCCGAGAGCATCGCGCTCCTCTCCGCCCATCGTCCAGAGATCATTCCCCGGACTGCAGCGCTCCAGCAGTAGCGCGCTACCATCCTCTGAGGCTCGCAACAAGCGGACGGCGCCATGCCCATCGAAACACCTGAGCGCGTCGGATTCATGGCGCGCCTCGCGGCTCGGGAAGCCGATTTTCAGAACAGCCTTGGAGCCGTCCGCATGCCGGACCGGCGCGACCCAGGCGCAGGTACCCCCATCGAATGCCCTCCCCACGGTCAGCTCCCAAGCGCGCTCGAGCTCAGGCACGCGTGTCGGCAGCCGCTCGAGCCAGCCAGTTCCAGACTCGCCTTCGACGTGCATCGCCTCGCGCAAGGCCGCCGGCACAAAGAAGCTCACGACGATATTCGCCTCTCCCACCCCTCCGGCGCCCTCGATCCACTCATGCCGCAGGCTGGCCAAAGGACTCGTCCGCGCCGCCCGCCACGCAGGCACCATCGGGCACCGATGTATGCGTGATGATGCGCGTTCATCGGCTTGCGCTTCGCTTTCTCGCCGGTGACGCCGCGATCCCTATCGGGAGCGCTGCCGATGACGAGGACTGTCGTTCCGATACGCGCCCCGCGGCCTAGCGGCTGCACGCACGAATTGGTGCCCATGGAGTGTGAGCCCTCTGCCCGCGCAATCACGGGACGATCACGATCCGTGCGCTCGCCGAGCTTCCGCCCTGATGCACTCTCGCCAGATAGAGTCCCGGCGCGAGTGGTCGCTCCGGTTGCACGGCCCGCGTGTATTGCCCGGGGCCGGTGAGCGCAATGCGCGTGGAGCTGACACGGCGGCCGCCCAGGTCGAATAACTCCAGCGTTGCAGCTTCGGCCGAGGGCAAGCGTATCGAAAATAGCAGAGCGCCTCGCGTAGGGTTCGGGCCTGCGGCCGTAAGCGCGAGCGTCAGGGGCACCGAGTCTGGAATCTGGACCCAGACCTCCGGACTCGCCTTCCGCAAGCCGGCCTCAAGCCATGTCAGCCGGTACCCCCAGCGTTGGCTCAAAGCGATATCCCGGTCTGTGGCCTCGACTCGACCGGTACCGTCGGGACGGAATGAGCCGACCGCCTGCCACTCCCCTGGGACCGAGGACCGCTCGAGGGTGAAGTCGTGCGCCGCGGTGCTGTACCACTCGAGCCGCACCTCGTCCGTGCTAGCTGAGGCCGCCACCAACGAGATCGCGATCGCGGTCGGGTTCTGGGTCGTACTCAGATTTCGCAGGAACGTGATCGTCTCGCTGAACTCGTGCGTGATCACAAGATCGGCGAGGCCATCTGCATTCCAGTCGCCCAGTGCGATCGAACTTGGGTAGTGCTCCATCCCCATGACGGGCAGTCGCTGGAGCTCACCCCCGGGCATGCCCTTGTAGAGATAGACCAGTCCGTTTTCCACGTCGTAGTCGCACACAATGGCTATGTCGTCGAGGCCGTCACGATCGAAGTCGTGGACCACACCTTCCCTCGGGTCAAGGAGGTAGGGATAATCCACCGAGGGCGCGAATGTACGATTGCCTCTCCCAGAAATGACGGCGAAGCTGCTCTCAATATCGTTGTATCTTTCAAGGACGACCATCACATCTGAAATACCATCGCCATTGAAGTCGCCGCGAGCAATGGTCGACGGCGGACCAGCAGGGCCATGCGGGTAAACCCATCCGATGTCGATGCCAACTGCTGCACCAAGTGAACCCGCTGTATTCCAGTGCACATCGAGGCGCGCGCGGGACTCGCCTGTCTGAATGCCAACAAGTAACTCCGAGTACCCATCTTGGTCGAGGTCGAGTCCGGCGACAGATGTAGCCCCCGGTGGCAAGTTCAGTGCGAGGTCGACAAGCGGCCCAAACGCACCTTGACCGTCGTTATAGCGCGCATGCATCGCGCCAACCGCATCA
>JBDSKE010000161.1:0-4025 GCA_039917105.1 Candidatus Eiseniibacteriota bacterium
CACGGCCCGGCACCCGGGCACTGCCCCGGTTCGCGCTGTTCGGCTGGGTGAGCCCGCCGCGGGAGTCCACCACGGCTGCACGCTACGCCGAACTGGCCGAGGCGGGCTTCAACCTGACCGTGCTGGCATGGGAGGACATCGGCTCGCTGGCCGAGAACCGTGCGCGGTTCGCGTTCACGCGCGACATCGGGGTGCGGAATCTGATCCTGGACCAGCGTCTCGACCGGGTGGAGATCGGCAATCCCGCAAGCGAAGCCATCGTCGACACGATTGCCGCGGACTACGCCAATGAGCCTGCTTTGCTGGGTTACTACCTGGGCGATGAGCCCGCGCCCGCGGACTACCGCTGGTTGTCCAATCTGTTCGCCGTGCTGGCCCGTCGCGATCCGGAGCACCCGGCGTGGAACAATCTGTTCGGGCGCATGCACTACGATTCACGCGAAGCCTTCCTTGCGGACACGCGCGCCTACGCCGACACGGTCAAGCCGGTGGTCCTGTGCAACGACCACTACGACTTTCTCGAGACCGGCGACCGCGGCATGTTCATGGAGAACGTTGCCGGGCTGGCCTCGGTGGCGCGCGAACGGGGCCTGCCCTTCTGGGGCATCGTGCAGTTGGTGCAACACCGGGGCTATCGCGCCATGACGGCCCCGTTGCTGAGCTGGCAAGTGGGGCATTGGCTGGCTTACGGCACCCGCGGCATCGGCTACTTCACCTACTGGACCCCGGCGCCGGATACTTTTTGGCAGTGGCAGCCGTCCATGATCGAGTGGGGGAGCGGAGCGAGGACGCCCTTGTACGGGATCGTGCAATCGCTCAACACGCGCGTGCTTCCGATCGGCGAGACCTTGGCGGGGCTGCAGTGGCTCACCACCGAGCATGCCGGTTCGCTGCCACTGGGCGGAACCGCGTTCGCACCCGATAGCGTGGTGCTCGCCATCGAGGGTCGTGCTGCGATCGGCACGTTCGTGGATTCGATCGGGACCCCATACCTGTTGGTCGTGAACAGTGATTCCTCCTCGGCGCGCAACGTGCGCCTGACGCTGCCGGCCACGCGCCATCTGGAGGAGTTCGTCGCAGCCGGCACCTGGGCGCCCTTGCCCGGTGAGCGCGTCAGCGCAGGTTGGAAGGTGGGCCTGGCGCTCGATGCCGGCGCGTTCACGCTGCTGCGCTCCTCGCCCGTGCTCGAGGAATCGAACTCCGGCTTGGGCGAGCTTCGCCTGAGCGCTGGCCAGAATCCCGCGCGTGGCGCAGTCCTGTTCGCGGTGCAAGGAGCGCGCGGCCAGGCGCGGCTCGAACTGCTGGATGCGAACGGTCGCCGCCTGTGGCTGCGCCGGGTGCCGGTGGGCACGAGCCAAGCGGTGTGGGATGGGCGCCGTGAGCAGGGCGGTGTCGCGGCGCGCGGGGTTTACTTCGCGCGGCTCGAGGATGCCAGCGGGGTGCGTGTGCGGCGCGTGGTGTGGCTGGGAGCGCGATGAGCACGCCGTTTCGCACCGTGACCGAAGTGAACCAGGCGATCATCGCGTGCGAGCGCTGCGCGCGCCTGCGCACCTATTGCGCCGCAGTCGCGAACGAGAAGCGTCGTGCGTACCGCGAGCAAGTGTACTGGGGCCGACCCGTGCCGGGGTTCGGCGATCCGAATGCGCGGCTGCTCGTGGTGGGCCTGGCGCCCGGCGCGCACGGCTCGAATCGCACGGGCCGCATGTTCACCGGCGACTCGAGTGGGGATTGGTTGTATGACGCCCTGCACGCACACGGCTTCGCCAATCAGGCCACCAGTGTGTCGCGCGACGACGGGCTTGAGTTGACCGACTGCTACATCAGCGCGGCCGGTCGCTGTGCACCGCCGGGCAACAAACCGCTGCCCGAAGAACTCGAGCACTGCCGCGAATACCTCGAGGCCGACCTGCGATTGCTCGCGCGGGTTCGCGTGATCGTGACCTTGGGACGGATCGGACACGAAGCGTTCCTGCGCTCGAGCGGCCTCTGGGATCGGCTGAGCGCACGTGAGCGGCCCGCGTTCGCACACGGCGGACAGGCCACGCTCCCCGATGGCCGCGTACTTATTTCCAGCTTCCACCCGAGTCGCCAGAACACCCAGACTGGAAAGCTGACACGGCCCATGTGGTGGGGCGTGTTCGCTCAGGCACGGGCGTTGTTGGGCGCGATCGATGGGCCTTGACGCCCGCAGACGGTTCGCGCATCTTGCGGTCCACATCTCCAAGGTGCCCACATCGCGTGGGGTAATAGGGAAGCGGGTGGAACTCCCGCACGGTCCCGCCACTGTGATGGGCGCGGCGCGCTGAACTGCCACTGGCGGACATTCGCCGGGAAGGCGAGCGCACCAGGATCCGCACGGATCCAACGCCCAGAGTCAGGAAACCTGCCTGGAGCCAGTCACGCCCGTCGCCTCTTTCGGAAGGCGCCGCGGTGATGTGGCGCCCTCGCCCTGTCCCGCGTGTCCTTCCGCCGGCGGGGCGTTTTCGATTCCAGCGCGAAGGACGCCGTGATCGATCTGCTGACATTCATGATGGGCGCGACCTTGTTCGCCTCGAACGTGCAGGACACCTTACCGGTGCCGGTGCTCACGCTGCCGGCGGTGGAAGTCTCACGCGCGCGCGCCTTGCTCGATGCGCGTCGGCGCCTGCCCACCGCATTCGTCACCGACCTGCCCGCTGGGGTGTCGAACCGCGCCATGGAGAGCACGGCCGAACTGCTCGCCTCCACCGCAAGCGTGCGGATCGTGCAGTACGGCGGGCTCGGAGCGTTCAGCACGGTGTCGCTGCGCGGTGCGCCGCCCGGCCAGGTGACCGTGTATCTGGACGGCGCGCCGCTCACCTCGGCCGCACACGGCGTGGTGGACGTGTCGGACCTTCCTTCCAGCATGCTCGAGCGGATCGAGGTGTATCGCGGCATGAGTCCGCTCTCGCTCGGCGCCGCCACGCCGGGCGGCGCGGTGAACTTGGTCACGAGCGACGCGGGCGGGGTGCGGTCGCTCCGCGTCGCGACCGGATCGTTCGGTACAGCCGAGGCGCGGGGAACGCTGGCCGCGACGCGAGGACCATGGGCAGCGTTCGCGCATCTGGGTTATCAAGGTTCCAGGGGCGACTTCGCTTACTTCGACGATAACGGAACGCCGCAGAATCCGGGCGATGACAGTACGAGCACGCGGCGCAACGCGCGCTTCGATGCCATCGCCACGCTCGCACGCGTGGGCTGGAAGCCGCGCGCAGGGGTTCGCGTGACACTGCTGGGGGACGCGTTCCACAAGGCCCAAGGCATGCCGGGCCTTGGCGCGGTGCCCGCATTGCATCCGCGGCTCAGCTTCCAGCGCCAACGCGTTTCGCTTGAATCCGCACTCGCTCCGCTCGCCGCCGCCCCCGGCCTGACGCTTCGCGGTGATGTGCAACGCGAGCGCTCGCGCTTTCGTGACACCGAGGGCGAGCTGGGCCTGGGCCGTCAGGAGACCGATGAGCGCTTCCGCCATGGCGGCGTCGGCGGCGAGTTGGCAACGCCCGCTGCATGGACGCGTGTCCTCTTCAGTACGGGTGGATCACTCCGGTGGGAACGCGCCGAGCCATCGGCGATCACGCAGGGGTTGCCGGTGCCGCCGCCGAGCACGCGCATCACGCGCAGTGCGTTCGTCACGCTGCGCTGGTTGCCCTTGCACGATGCGCTCACGCTGCACGCGGGCCGTCGCTGGAATCGTCAAGAGGACCATCTGCGCAGCAGCGGCGTGGGCGGCGCCATCACTGCTCGCGATGGTGTGCGCGAACTGGACAGTCCGCAGTTGGGCACTCGGCTTCTATTGGCGCGCGGCTTCGAGATGCGCGCGAACTGGTCACGCTCGCAACGCGCTCCGGACTTCCTCGAGCTCTTCGGCAATCAGGGCAGCGTGCTGGGCAATCCGTCGTTGCAACCCGAGCGCGGCGGCACCGGCAACCCCTGCGTGATCGCCGATGGCTCGGCGCGTTCCCACCGGAGTGATCCACCCGTACTGAAGAGGACACGCGTCCATGCAGCGG
>JBDSKE010000162.1:0-3394 GCA_039917105.1 Candidatus Eiseniibacteriota bacterium
TTCGCCAGGCGCGCCGCCACCCTCTGACGTGTGAGCGGCGTGGAGTCGCTTGCGCTCAGTCGCAGGACAGCCTGCGGCAGGTGGGCGAGGAACGCGTCATTCTGCATTCCCACGAGCACCGTGGGCCGTTCGGTGCAGCGTTGGCGCAACTCAACGAGTTCCGCCTGGGTGAGCGGCAGGCGCGAGGCGCGGACGATCACCTGGGTGCTCGCGTTCGCGCCGCCCACGCCCAGGCCAGCGGCTGCGAGTTCCGCCGCCAGCGTGCCACCGCCGCCCGCCCACTCGGGTTCGTCCACCCAGAGCGATGGCTCCTGGGCTCGCAGCGTTCCCTGCACGCGCAGGCCGCGGTCGATGATGCGCGCCAAGCGGGCTTGCCAGTCCGGGGGTGTCAGCAACTCGAGCGGGATCGCGAGTTCCTCGGCTGAAGGCTCGGGCCGGCCCGCGTCGAATGCCGCGAGCCGGAACCGCGCCGCGTCGAAGGCGGTGCGCTCGAGCCGCTCACTGACGAGCGCGTCGGCGATCTCAAGCCGCGCGCGGCGCACGTTTTCGTGCCAGTGCGCGTACAACAGCAGGTCGCAGCCCGCCTCGAGCGCGGCAATGCCGGCCTCGGCGGGCGTGCGCCCGGCGGCGGCACCCTGCATCTCGAGCGCGTCGGTCACGCATACGCCGGTGAAACCGACTTCCTCGCGCAACAGTCCCTGCACGATCGCGCGTGAGTAGGTGCCGGGTTGGGCGGCGTCGAGCGCCGGGTAGTGCACATGGGCCGTCATCACAGAATCGGCCTGCGACAGCAGCCCCCGGAAGGTGGCCAGTTCGCGGGCCTCGAGCGTGGCGCGGTCGGCATCGCAGACGGGTTGCGCCACATGCGAGTCGGTGCGCGTATCGCCATGCCCGGGAAAATGCTTGAGACACGATGCCACGCCTTCGCCGCGGAATCCCCGCAACACTTCCTGGAGCGCCGCGATCGTGTCGGACGGCGTGGTGCCGTAGGCGCGCGGGCCGATCACGGGATTGTCAGGCTCGCTGTGGACATCCGCAACGGGAGCAAAGTCCCACTCGAATCCCAGTGCGCGCAGACGCCGTGCGGTCACCTGGGCGATGTATCGCAGATCCCCTGGCTCCGCGCCGCGCGCCAACAGCGCGGCGTTCGGCGGCACTACCAGGTGTCCCGCCAACTGCGACACCCAGCCGCCTTCCTCATCGAGCGAGATGAACAAGCGCCGCGGTCTTGCGAGCTTTCGTAGGCGCAGAATGAGTCGGCGCAGGTCGTCGAGGTCGCGGAAGTCACGGGCGAAGAGGATCACTCCTCCCGGCGGAAACATGGAGAAATCCCGCTCCCACGCAGGCGTGAGCCCGTCGCTGGGGAGCCCGATCACCATGCGTCGAGAGATACCTCTTTGAGCGTCCATGAGAGCACGGAAAGTGGGGGAGGGCCGTCGGGATGTCAACGCTGCGTCCAGTGTGCCCGGCTTGGCATCCTTTCTTGGGCAGTCGTGCAAGATGCTCTTTGGGAAGCAGCCCGCGCGCGGGCTACACTGGAGTGGACGCATCCCCTGATCCTCAGCGCCGGAGGCAACCTGCACATCCAACGCGTCGTCCGCATCGTCCTCGCCTTCGCCGCAGCGGTGCTGGTCGCTGCCGATTCGGCAGCGGCGACCCCCATGACCGTGCGCAAGCCGAACATCCTTGCCAGCCCCAGCACCGGCGGCCCCGCCACCGGCAGCCGCACGACCACGCAGGCGGGCAAGGAGACCACGTTGTTGTATGGCGACGACCACATGTTCGCCATCTGCGCGCCCCAGGGCTGGGTGATCGACGATACAAGCGGCATGGGTTCCAAGATCCGCGTCGTGCTCTATCCGAAGGGCCAGAAATGGGCCACGGCTTCGACGGTCATGTACGCGAACCCCCTGCACCAGGATGCGAAGAGGCCCAAGCCGATCCGCGACATGATCGACCGTGATGTTGTCGCGTTCCGCAAGAGCAATCCGAAGGGCGTGGTCCTCACCGGGCCGCGTTTCCCAACTGCGACCGAGAAACGGGCCGAGGTGCGCTTCTTCGCGCACGACGGGGGCAAGCCGCATGAGGCTGTGGCCTATGTCGCGGAGAACGAACTGGTCATGTTGTTGGTGCTGAGTTCACGCACGCCGGAGGATTTCTCCAAGGCGTTGCCCGCTTTCCAACTACTTGTCCGGAGCTACAACTTCGTGAGCAACGGAAAGCTGAGCCCGTTCTGACCACGCGTGAACGCGTCTCACAGAAAAGCCTGCGCTTCACCGAATCGGTGATTCGCGAGATGACCCGGCTGTGCACGGCGCACGGCGGAATCAACCTCTCTCAAGGCTTCCCGGATTTTCCGGCGCCCGAGGCGGTCAAGGCCGAGGCTGCACGCGCGGTGATGGCAGATGTGAACCAGTACGCCATCACCTGGGGCTCCAAGCGCCTGCGCGATGCGCTCGTGGCCAAGCAACACCACTTCACCGGGCTCGCCTACGACCCCGAACGCGAAGTGGCGGTGTGCTGCGGGTCCACCGAATGCATGGCGGCCACCATGATGGCCGTGGTCGATCCGGGCGACGAAGTCATCGTATTCGAGCCCTACTACGAGAACTATGGCCCGGATGCCATCCTCTCGGGGGCCACGCCCCGGTTCGTCCGGCTGCGCGAACCTGACTGGCACTACGATGCATCCGAGTTGGAGGCGGCGTTCACCGACCGCACCCGCGCCATCGTGGTCAACACCCCGAACAATCCCACCGGGAAGGTGTTCAGCCGCGTTGAACTGGAACATATCGCGAGGCTGTGCCAGAAGTGGGATGTGTTGTGCATCACCGACGAGATCTACGAGCACATCTTGTATGACGGACTCGAGCATGTGGGAATGGCCACGCTGGACGGAATGCGCGAGCGCACCATCACCCTGTCGGGATTGAGCAAGACATGGAGCCTGACCGGCTGGCGCATCGGCTGGTGCCTGGCCCCGCCGGACATCTGCAATGCCATCCGCAAGGTGCATGACTTCCTCACGGTGGGTGCCCCTGCCCCTCTGCAGGAAGCTGCTGCGCTGGCCCTGCAGATGCCGGATGAGTACTACCGCAAGTTGGCCGATGACTATACCGCGCGCCGGGCGGTGCTGGTTCCGGCACTCGAGGAGTGCGGATTCCGTCCGTTCGCCCCCAAGGGCGCGTATTACGTGATGACCGATCTTTCCGGGTTCGACTGCTCCGACGACGTTGCATTCGCTCGCTGGTTGGTGAGCGAGGTGGGCGTGGCGGGAGTGCCAGGCTCGAGTTTCTATTCCGATCCTGCATCGGGTCGGCAGCGGCTGCGGTTCCACTTCGCACGCCGCCGCGAAACGCTCGATGCGGCTATCCAACGGTTGCAGACCATCCCG
>JBDSKE010000163.1:0-5548 GCA_039917105.1 Candidatus Eiseniibacteriota bacterium
CGAATGACGGTGCAGCCGCCAACGCCAGCACCGCGAGCACCCCAAAAGTGGTCGCAAACTTCTTCATGGATGTTCTCCCAGGAGAGATGTAGAGCGAGATGCATCCCGATGTCGGGGGCACCGTTCACGACGACTTTGTGCCCGGGGGGAGGCCTCACAAGGAAGCCGTTACCGAGAGCCATGAGTGGGTCGTATCAGGTGAAATAATAGGCCACAGGCCCATGTGGCCACAAGGAGTCATTCCATCGGGCGCATTTGTTCACGCTGTAGAAACGCCGGATACGCTGGGTGAACACGCCCTCGGGCCCACAGGGTTGGGGGGAATACCCAGTTCATCAGGCATTCCTACTACCGGCGCGGCCTATTGCGTAACGGGCGCGGCCTTGGCGGCCTGCTCGATCCGCTTGACCCGGGCGGAGCGGATCCAGGTCTGCAGCGCTGTGGCCAGCAGGAATACCGCGAAACAGCGCACCAAGACCGCATGGGGCAGGTGTATCGCCAACTGGGAGGCCAAGGGTGCTCCCAGCAGCGCACCCAGTCCCAGCATGGGCAGCAGGCCGAGCGCGACGTTGCCCAACCGGTGGTGCTCGAAAGCTCCCGCCGGGGCGGTGACCAGCATGAGTGCGAGCGATGTCCCTTGCGCCACCTGTTGCGGCAGGCCGAACCCCAAGGTGAGCGCTGGCACGATCAATACCCCGCCGCCGATGCCAAGGAATCCGGCCAGCAGTCCCACCACCCCGCCCAGCGCGAGCGACGCGGCAATGCTGGCCCAACCGGCCAGGAGCGGCGCGTGTGCCGCCACGGGGGGACTCCACAACAGGCGCAGGGCGGTGAGCCCCACGAACACCGCGAACGCGCGCAGCAGGCCGGCCTTGCTGGTGCGGGCGGCGAGCCGGGCTCCGAAGCGCGCGGTTGCGACGCTGGCGAGCGCCATGATCGCGGCCTGCATCCATTCGACACGACCATTCAAGGCGTACACGATCACGCCCGAGGCGGCCGTGAAGCATATGACGGCGAGCGATGTGCCGTGGGCGCGATGCTGCGTGAGGCCGAAGAACCCGGTCAGCATCGGGACCAATACGATGCCGCCACCCACTCCGAACAATCCTCCCGCCAGCCCTGCGAGCAAACCGGCGAACGCCGCTTTCCAGCGTTCGCCGGCTGTCATTGGACCTAGAGGCCTTGCGGTGCGACCGCCGGGGTCGTGGACTTCTGGATCAAGCGGACCGCGTCGGCGAAGCGCGTGGCGTTCGTGGGCGCACCGAGCACGACCGCGATCAAATCCCGCCCCTGCGAACGAACCCAGGTGGCGAAGCAATAGCCCGCCTCCACGATGAAGCCCGTTTTTCCGCCCAGCACGTCATACCGCCCGTACAGCAGGCGATTGGTGTTGCGGATGGCGTGCGCACGTTTATCGGTGCGGAACTCATATTCGCGCGTCGTGGTGATCGTCTGGATGAGCGGATCGTGCGCCGCGGCGTGCAACAACCGGGCGATGTCCGAGGCCGTGGAGACATTGTGTTCGTCCAGACCGGTGACCTCGAAGAACCGCGAACCCGTCAGGCCCAGCTCAACCGCCTTGCGATTCATGCGCGCAAGGAACTCCTCGTGCGAGAGCCCGGCCTCACGCGCCAGCACGCGCGTAGCGACATTGTCCGAGCACATGAGCGACATATGCAGCAGATGGTCCAGGGACAGCATCTCGCCGTCACGCAGTTGGGTGTGCCCGCCGCCGTTGAGCTCCGTGCGCGTCACGGCCACTTCGCGCTCGAGGTCGGGCTTCTGCTCCAGGAACACGAGCGCGGTCATGAGCTTGGTGAGGCTGGCAATCGGGACCGAACGCGCACTGTTCTTCTCGAACAGGACTTCGCCCGTGGATGGGTCCACAAGAATCGCATTGCGTGCGAACACGCCCCCGACGGGAGGCGCCAGATGGCGCCCTCGGCCCCGACGTGAGCCGCGCCGATTGGCAAGTGCGTGGCCCGACTTGAGCTTGGACTTGCTGTGGACAGAAGTGCTGGCCTTCGTCCGATGTGTATGGGTGGTGGCTTGGGCCATCGTGGCCGGGCCAACCAGCAGAGCGAGCACGGTGAACATGCTCAGAGTGCGCAGTGCGCAGAGCCGCATTCAAAAGCCTCCTGGAGGGCACCCCCGAATCGGGGATCCGAACCGATCCATCCTTGGTATCGGCCTACAGCCCTATGAACTTAGGCCTCTGTGCAGGGTTGCGTCAACGCAAAACCCCTGTATCAATGCGGTCAGTGATGTGTAAAGCGTGAGTCAGGTTTCTCGGGCCCGTCGTGCAAACGACCGGGGAAGATCCGGAATGCGCGAATGGCCGTGCTGTCCGCCTCCACGAAGTCGGCGATTCGACGCGCATCGCGGCACGCGGCAGCCGCTGCGGTAACCTCGACGCGCAGGGTGCGCACGGCGTCCTCGACGCCCCGCCGCACGCGGGCGTCATCGTACGGGGCTCCACGCAGGTTGATCGCCGCGGCACGCAGCACCTCGGGCAGCATGCGCAATCGTGCTGTGGCGCGACGCACCCGTTCGCAATCTCCCACGCGCCGCGCAGTGATCACCTCGAGCACGGCCTGATCCGTGAGCGCTCGGTACGCCAAGGCGTCTCGGCGGAACGGCCCGTCCGGGCGCGATTCCTCCCACTGTTGCGTCGTGCGGGCGCGCAGCGTATCGAGGCGGGCCTTGGTCACATTCGAGAGCCTGTTGCGATCCACCAAGTCGAGCCGAGCGCGAAATGCGCCGAGCCATGCGCGGTCGCGTTCCAAGCTGGTCTCGGTGACCGGCGTCAGCCTGTCTGCTGCTCCCTTCACTCCTTCGCGCGAACCCCGGTCAGGCCGCGACACCAACAGATGCTCGGCGTAGGCGCGATCAAGTGCTGCAATCGAAGTCGGGGCACTGGCGCGGGCCGATGCCGAGACCGGGCCGAGGCAAATGAGGCAGGCCCAAATGGCCGCAGACATTCCAGCCCGCATCTCAGGCGCGCACTTGATAGGACTTCACCAACGACATCGGGTCGTCGACCTTGAGCGGCGATGTGGCCAAGAACGCCTGGCCGAACTTCACGCCGATCTGCCACCCCCAATAGCGCGCGTGTGCTTCGAAAGCTTCGCGAGGGTGGGGCTGGCTCGCCGGACGGGGCCGGTCCGGGTGATAGAACTGGCTCTGGTGGCAATCGAGCGCCGCCACCCAGTCCTCGAAGTAGTCGGAGAAGTCGACGATGAACGAGGCGCGTTGTCCGGGCGGGATGAAGTAGTAGAAAATCGCCTTGGCTTGATACGGCTCGCCCTCGACCGGCGCCTTCTTGAGATGCGCCAGGTTGAACGCGTTCGAGACGATCTCGCCGGTTTTGTAGTGGTCGTTGTGACCCAACCCGCGGCCGATCGGGAGATCGAAGTAAGGCGCGAAAATGATTTGCGGTTGGTATTTGCGGATCACGCCTGCGACGCGGCAACGGTTGTCGAATGTGTCCTCGACGCGGCAGTCGCCCAGATCGAGATTCTCGCGAACATCGAGCTTGAGATGCTTGGCCGCCAGATCACTCTCGCCTTGCCGTATCTCGGGGGTCCCCCAGCCCATGTCGCCGGTGGTCATGTCGATGATACCCGTGCTGTGGCCATACTCCTTGACCTTGCGCAGCATGCCGCCGGCGCCGATCTCGGCATCGTCAGGATGCGGGCCGAATGCGAGGAAATCCACAGGCATCAGTCTCTCCAGGTAGATTGAGGGGGGTTCCGGTCGCGCGGCGCTGGAAGCGCTGGACCCACAGGCGACACTATCGCGCTCGGGGCGACGGACGCGCAACCTTCGGCTATGCTGCGTCCCCAATCCCTCAGGACTTCTTGCTTGGAGTGTGGATGCTCTATTTCGCCTATGGTTCCAATCTCGATCCCGACCAGATGAAGTCGCGCTGCCCGGGACACCAGATCGTCGGCATGGCGGTCATGCACGACCATCAGATGGTCTTCCCGCTCACCTCGCATGATTGGGGTGGAGGGGTGGCGGGCGTGCAGATGCACCATGGCGCCGAGCTATGGGGGATGGTGTTCGAGCTCACCGACGAAGACCTCGCCGCGCTCGACCGTTACGAGGGCTATCGCGGCCCTGGCGATCAACACAATCTCTACGATCGCGAGACCGTGTTCGTGGAGCTGACTCGCGCCGACGATGGGTCATTCAATCGGCGCCTGCGCGTGTTGTGTTACCTGCCCAAGCAGGCCAACCCGGCGCCGCCGTCGCAGCGCTATATGGACGCGATCCTCAAGGGCGCTGCGCACCACCGGTTGCCCGACGAGTATGTCGCCTCCCTGAAGGCGATCCCGACCGGGGAGCAGCCCGCGAGCTGAGTTGCGCCCGCAACTCCGTTTCGACCACGCCTCGCAGTTCGCGCCATGCCGCGCTGACCTGCGAGGCGTTCGCGTTCACATACGCGCGTGCCATGCGGGGATCGCTCGCGGCCAAGCGCGTCATGCTGGCATACCCCGGACCCGACAAGCCTTGTCGATGGGCGGCATCGCCCACCCGGGCGAGTGCGACCGCCAGCACGTACGGCAGGTGGCTCGTGCGCGCCAGCGCTCGATCGTGCGTCTTCGCGTCGACCACGAGCGGATGCGAGCCCACGGCGCGCACCAGACGTCGCACGACCTGCGGCACGCCGCGGCCCACCGGCAACAATGCGAACGAGGCGCCATGGAACAGAGCCGCGCGCGCGGCTGCGAACCCCCGCCCGCTGTTGCCCGCGATCGGATGGCCGCCGCAGACGCGCACCGCATGGCTGCGGGCGGCGGAGCGGAGCGCCTGGGTAACGCCGCCGCGTGCGCTGGCGGTGTCGAGCAGCACAGCGCCGCGTGGCATCGAGCTCGCGGCGTTTGCGATGATTGCGGGCAGTGTGTCGACTGGCGTTGCGAGCACGACCAGGTCCGCTTGGGCGCACGCGGCTTGGAGGGTGGCCACCATTTCATCGATGGCCCCGGCTTGCATGGCGGCGCGGCGTGCGGTCACACGCGCATCGAATCCCACCCGATGCCAGCCGCGATCGCGTCCCAGTGCCAGCCCAAGCGAACCGCCGATCTGTCCCAGCCCCACGATGGCAATGCGCACGGGCTTGGTCGCCGCGGTGCGGGCTGTCGGCGTGGCCAGGTCGGGGCGCAACCGCACGGCATCGTCCAGGTAGACGGGCGTCAGTCGAGTGCCGCTGGGCACATCGCGCACCGTGAGCAGCACGCGCACGATGCGCGGGGGTGCGCCGGGCACCGCCATCTCGGTGGCGCCCAGCAAGGGCACATCGTGCCAGCCCAGCATGCGGGCCGCATGCGCGGGAAAGTCCGCGGTCAGGTCGGGGGTCGCGGTGAAGACGGCACTCACCACCCGCTCGGGGGTGAGTGCGTTGCGGTCGATCAGCGTCTGCAACAGGCGGGCGCTGGCTTCCCGGATGGCGTCGGCACGATCCGCCGGGACCGAGATGGCACCGCGGACGGCAGCGATGGTGGGGCGTGACATGGCTTCCCTTCGAGTTGCGAGTGAAGGTTTC
>JBDSKE010000164.1:0-28973 GCA_039917105.1 Candidatus Eiseniibacteriota bacterium
GCACCACGCCATTCACGGCGCCTGCATAGGCACTCGCGCTGGCGTCGAGGTCGGCGCCAGTACCTTCGGTCAGGCTCGTGATCCAGGTGGCCCCTTCGCCGAACGAACTGGCATCGCCGTCGCTCACGAACACTTCGATCATCGCGCCCGGGCGTGCCCAACCGCTCATGGTGAAGTTGCCGTTCGCCAGCACCGCGCTCTCGATGATCGGGAAGTTCACCAAGGCATTGCCGCCGGCATCGCCGTCGCCATTGTCATTGAGCGTTACATAGGGCGAGGTGCCGATCGCGGCGTCGTCGCCCGCCCGCTGCAGGTCGATGCCGATGGTGCCGTTGTCGCGAATGCGATTGCGTGTGAGGGTGTGATTCGCACCCGTGCTCAGCACCTCGATGCCGGAACCGCCCTGATCGGTGACCACGCAGCGGTCCACGCGGCTGGCGCTGCCGCCCAGCCGCAGGCCCGCGGTGACCCGCGTGGCGCCACTGCCGCGGCCGTTCCGCTGCAGGCTCGCGTTGGTCCAGGCGTCGCCGCCCAAGCCCGTCGCCGCGTCGACGCCGGGTCCGTCATGGTCGGTGATGCGGCAGGCGCTCGCGGTCAGCGTGCCGCTGGTGGCCAGCACCACCGCGCCCAGCGCGGCATTACCCGTGGTGTTGCTCCGGAGTTCGTTGGCGCTCAGGCTCCACCCGTTGGAGCCTGCCGTGAACGCCATGCCGCTGCCCGCGCCATACGCCAGGACCGAGCCGACAATGACGCCGTTGTCGCCGCCCAACACTCGCACATGGTCGCCGCCCGAACGCAGCGCCGAGCCCGGATCGGCGAAGCTGGTGGCAGGGAATCCAAGCGCACACGCCTCGATGCGCGCCAGGTTCGCGCCGGCGCCCACCCGCACGTCGGCATTGCCATCATTGGCCGCAACGTTGCCAAAGCCCATGATCGCCAACCGGGACAGCGTGAGCGATGCCGCTTGAAGATCGAATCCGAGCGCGAGGTCCGCGCCATCACGGATCTCGACTTCGGGACCGGCGAGTGCGGCGAGTGCCACATCGTCCGCGCCGACAGTTCCGCCGCTGCCCAGCGTGGCGCCATTGGAATCGCCTACCAGTGAAGTCTGGGTGCCGCCTTCCACCCGCGTGCTGACATCGGTGAGCGCGGGGAGCGTTGATAAGAGTGTGATGCGGACGACGCCAGCGGTGAGTAGATCGGGAAGGCCCGCGCGCAGGCCGGCATGGGCCGCGCCGTCACTCACCATGAACAACGCCGTCTCCTCGCCAACATTTCGGCCGGCCTGTGCAAGCCCTGCGTTGGTGAGAGCATTGGCGTTGAGCAGGAACTGACGCAGGGATCCCTGCCCCGAGTCGTTCGGATTCACGATGGTGTCGAAGTTGAAGCCGAAATCCAGGCCTGCCAGATCGTTGGTGCCGAATGTGACGGGCGTCACCGATTGCGCCGTGGTGGTGGCAGTCGTCAGGCTCGCAAGCGTCGCACCGGACAGGTTCGCGCCAGCATCGGCGCGCCCTGGGATCTCGCCGCCCACGCGATTGCTCACCCCCAGGGCGGTGCCACCGGAAGCGTCGGTGCGATAGGTCTGCACCGAGGCCAGGGTGGCGACGCTGCCGGGCCGCGACGAGGTCACGGTGCTGTTGACGATACGCACTTGGAAGTTGCCTGCTGACCAGCCATCGAAGCTGAAGCTTCCGGCCACATCGGTGGTATCGGCATCCAATGCGGCACCCGCGGCGTCGTACAACTCGACGCGGACGCCCGGGCGCACGCTGCCGCTGGAGGCGGCCCGCGAGCGGCCCGCACCGCCGCCGAAGGCCACGTCCTCGAACACCGTGCCACTCATTCGGGCGGCGACAACGCTGACGACGGTGGGCTGGAGCCCCGCGACCGCGGCATTACCATCACTGGCCGAGGCGAACCCGACACCGGATTGCGCTCCCACGAACGAGAGCCAGCCTTGGTTGCTGACCACGGTGCCGGTTGGAGCCGGGGCCCGCACGCGGGCACGGAAACGCAAGCTGGTGACTGCGTTGATGTCGATCTGGCCGCCCACGCTTGCATTCGCGCCCGTGCCCAACCGAGCCACGATGGTGCGCGAGGGCGAGGCATAGTCCATG
The DNA here is from genome assembly GCA_039917105.1 of Candidatus Eiseniibacteriota bacterium. Lineage (GTDB taxonomy): Bacteria > Eisenbacteria > RBG-16-71-46 > RBG-16-71-46 > RBG-16-71-46 > CAIXRL01. The sequence goes on from JBDSKE010000164.1 coordinate 2,121, forward strand.
ACGTCGTCACCGCTGGCGTCGGATTTGGCCCCGAGGTTGGGCCCGCTCACGATCTGCAACGATCCCGGTTCGTAGGTGAGATTCGCCGCCAGCGTGTCGCGCATGATGCACTGAGCGGCGTGGTCCTGGCCGGTGTTGCGCATGGTGATCGTGTATTCGAGCAGGTCCCCGGGACGGACCGAGCCGCCGTCCAGATCGACGACCGTCTTGGTGAAGTTCGTGGCATCGAACACGGGCGCATACAGGTCCGTCGCGAACGTGACCACACCGGGGTAGTACACGTCGTTCGAACTCGTCAGGCGGATGCTGGCGCTCGTGGCGTTATTGGCGAGCAGGCCGTTCGCGTTCACCAAGTCGATGTCGAACCCGAGCTGATTGAGGTAGTTCGGATTCTTCGTGGTGACGTCCGCGCTCAAGGTTGAGATGGTCGAGTTGAAGAAGTTGTCCGCGGGGTTGCGCGCATCGGTGAGCGAGGTGCCATTGAGCTGGAACGCATCGCCCGTGTATCCGAGGTCGCCTTCGAACGCGACCACGCCCAAGCGCGTGTTCACGACGCCCGCCGGGGGCGTCAAGAAGCCGTTCACGGTCATGTTGATGTTCGTGGCCGTACTCACCGCGCCGAAGCCATCGAACACCACCAGATTGCGGGGCGTCTGAGTGGCATCGCGGTACAGCACGACCAGCGACCAGCCCGCGTGCTTGTCGGCGGCCCCGGGGGTCGAGTACACATTCCCGACGCGGTAGGTTCCGTTGAGCCCGGCCTGCACCAACGCAGTGACATCGCGGAATCCCATGTAATCACTTCCGGTCACGTCCACCTGGGTGGCCGTGAGCGTGGCGTACCCCGCGACCGGTGTCCCGAAGCGACAAGTGTTCCGCAAGGCGTTCGCCGACTCGCCACCCCAGTACAGCCCGGCCCACGTGACGGTGGCGCCCGCAGGCAATGTCAAGTTCGCGGTGCTGGAGGAAAAAGTCGAGCCATCACTGTCGATGTCCACGTACTGCATGGTGAAATCGTTGTCGTTGATGTTGCCGCCCGTGCCGTTGCGGCCATTCGTGCACAACCCACCGCCCGTGCAGGACATGAGCGTATTGCCAATCAGGGTGATGTCACCAGATTGGTTCGTGCTGATCCGCGGGGAGAAACTGCGCACGATCTGCGCGTGCGCGGGCACGGTGCTTGTCAGCAGCACGCCCACGGCCAGGACTGCGGCGATCAGGCTCTGCGGCGTGGCGCGCCGGTTCATGGCTGCACCGGGCGCGGGCGCTGGAACAGCGCTTCGTCGAACTTCGCCCGCAAACGGATGAAGAAACCTTCGCGGGTCCACTCGCTCTCGCTCAACTCCTCGTCGCGATACCCGAAGCGATTGAAGCCGAACGACACCCAGATGTCTCCCGGCAGCTGGCGCCCCAGTTCAATCCCGAGTCCGCCCTGGCGTTGGGTGAAGCGCCGGCCCATCAGCACGCTGCTCGTGAGGGAGGCGTCCCAGCCCTGCGCCAGGTCGCGGGTCAGGCGGCCCTGCACCCACTGGGCCCCGCCCGCGGTCAGGATTCCCGCGGCCTGCTCGCGCGTGAGCTTGCCCGCCCACGATAGCGAGGCCCTGGTCGCATGCGTGAGGCGTCCCGTTCCCGAGAATCCCAGGATGTTGCTGACACGACGGCTGCGGGCAAGGCCCCCCGAGCGGTCGTAGCGCAACTCCCAACGCCCGAGCGCATCCCAGGCTTGTCCGCCGGGCCGGTAGGCGAAGGCCAAGCCGAGTCGTTCGCGGGCCTGACCCCCTCCAGCTTGTTCGCGCGAAACGAACAGCTGGTGCCGGCCGAGCGCCGTCCACACCGAATCGAGTTTCACCGCCGCCGCCATGGTCTGCAGGAACTGATCGCTCGCACGGCTGGTGCGGACTTCCGCGCGGGCGCTGCCCTTCCATGCGGTGTCCTCACCGAAATCGACGCTGCCGGTTAGCGCTGTGGTGGGGCCAGCGACCAGGCCTGCACCAACCAATGGATTCACGCGTTCGAACGACGCGCCCACGCGCATGCCGCTATCCAGGCGCCAGGCATTGCGCAGCCCGACGGCTGCCTGCGCCTCACGGCCCGCGATCGCATCGCTCATACGGTATTCACTGAACACATGCGCGTCGCTGGCGAGGTCGGCATCCACCCCGAGCACGCTGGCCAGTTGTCGCTGCGAGCCGCTCAGCGCCCAAGCGCTCGTGAGCGTCGAGGCCAGTTCATGCCGCGCGTACAGGCGGCCACGCTTGGTGAAGCGGTATTCCCCCCCGAGCGCGGCCAACCGGCGGTCAAGTTCGCGGGTGTCCTGCTCGTACTCGCCGTATCCACTCCACTCGGGATGAAGCGGCCACTGCCCGCTGAGCTTGACCCGCAGCGATGCGGTGGCGGATTCGTTCGCGCGCGCGCTCGATGAACCGTTGGCCCAGCGGGTGCCCAGCTCACCACGCCAAATCGACGAGAGCTGTTGGTCGAGCGCCAACAGGAATCCGCTGCGCCTCTCCTGGGCCAATGCGTCCGAGCTGTAAATGGCTTCGGCATTCACACGGGTGCGGTCCGCCAGGCGCAGTGTCATTCGTCCGCCTGCTTCGCTGCGTCCGCCCGAGAGTCCGGCAGAGGGGTTGTCGAATGCGCGCGACGCTGCCGCACTCCAGAGGCGAATCTGCGATCTCGCGTCATCGTGGGTGAACTCGAGGCGAGTCGCATCGCCCGACCGTTCGAACCGGCGCGTCGCAGCCCATTCTGCTTCGAGCAACGCCCTGGGGCCGAAGTGCGCGGTGGCCGATGCGCCACGCAGCTCGAGGGGTTGTGAGACATCATGGTCGTCGACGTAAGTGCCGCCCACCTCGAGGCGCGGAGTCACGCGCAAGCGGGCGTCAGCTCCCTGCACCCAGACCGGTTCACCGCCGGTTTCGGTTTCATAGGTCACACGGATCGAGACGGGTTCCAGTTCGGCGGTGACGCTTGGAATGGGGAATCGGAACAACAATCGTCCCGTGACCGGCTCGATCTCATAGTCCGTGAAGCGTTGCTGGGTGCGCGCGCTGATCACGAGCGCAGGTTGGCTACGGTCGCGCACCAGAATCTCGACGCGTTCACTGTTCTCCACCAACGGTGCGCGAGCGAGTGCGTACGGCCCCGAGATGCCTTTTCCACGAAGCTCTTCCACGGCTCGAGTGGTGCGCGTGCGGCTCGAGAATGCGCGAACGGTGTGGCCGTCGGCACTCCAACGCGCCTCGGCGCCAGTCAGGCTGCGGCCGAAGTTCGCGAGCGAGCGGCCCGAGGCGCTGGTGGTGAAATCGCCATAGGCCAGTGCCGCGTCCCGCCGCTCGAGCCGCGCGTAGAGGCGGCCCGCGGACTGCGCATCATACCCGCGCAGGGCCGCGTCGCCGAACAACGGATAGCCACGATCCGGCTGCTGGTCGCGGAACAATCGTGCCGCTGCGTCGCGATCGGAATCGTAGCCAAGCGTGATCTGCATGTCGTTGCGCACGCGGCCCTTCATGAACAGGGCGCCGTGCGCGCCCGCGCTGGCCCGTCCGTCCACGCGCTGCGACAGGAACTGCGAAATCGGAGCTTCGAAGCCCGCCTCGGGAATCCCTCGAACGCCACTGCCGCGATGGGACAGGCTCTGCAGCGACAAGACCCCCTCCACCGCGCCCACTGCGAGCAACGGTCGTAGGTCGGGTACGAATTCCACGGTCGCGGTGGCGCGCGTTTCTCCGCTCACTGCGGTCAGATGCGCGCTTCCCGGTTGCTCCGGTGAGACCAGCCCCACACGCAGCGCGCCATCCTCGACCGCGACCTGCACGCCGGCAGTGGCGGGATCGAGGTCTTCACTCGCGAGCCGGCCGAGCGAACTCTCGAGAGTCACGAGCGTGCGGGCGCCCACCGGGACCCCTTCAGCGTCGGTCACGCGTAGCAACAGCGAAGCGATGGCATGGCCGTCGGCGCGCGTGCCACGCGGCACGGATAGACTCAGCCGCGCGAAGGGACCGGGTGCCACGAGCCGCAGCGCCACTCGCCCAACCGATCGGGGTGGCGCGACCTCGAGTACATTGAGGCCAGGTCGCAACGCCACACCCACATATTCCCAAGCCTCGAGCCCAGCGCCAGGGGCACTGAGCCGCTGGCCGACACGCGACTCGGGAAGGGTGCGGCCGTTGACGCGCAGTGCCAACGTGGTCCCGAGCCGGCCTTTGACACGCACGGCGATCTGATTCGAGGTCATGGTGTCAAGGTCGGCGAGCCCGATGAATCCCAGATCCGAATCGAGCGTGTCCAGGAGCCGGTCGAGCGTGACCGCGACGACTGCCTCAGGGTTCGCGGAGGCGGGTCGGGTCTCCAGGTGCATGCCCAGGTTGGGCAGCGCCCCCTCGCCACTGGTGATGCCGGCGGCCGGAAGCGAGCGCGGATCGCCCAGCGGCGCCGGCTCGCGCGGATCCGCTGCCCGGATCAAGGCGCGGTTGCGTTCATCGCGATGATGCGCCACCAAACGACGTTCCTCGGCTTCGCGGAGCGACGTGGTGTCGCCGGACACGGCGAAGTCGGCACGCACCAACTCACCGCGCGAGAGGTCGATGAAACGCAGCCCCGCATGTTGGCCGTCGCGCCGGTCGAGCGCCACGAGGTGCCTCATGGGAGGCAGAGTCGTGGCGTCGACCTTGAGTGCATGCGTGCGCGGGGAGATGCCGGCAAGGCTATAGCGCCCATGCTCGTCGGTGACGGCGAAGCTACCGTCGTCCAGGTAGAGCCGCACGCCCGCCAATCCAAGTGTGCCCGCCGTGAGGCCGCGCTCGCCATGGCGCACGGCGGGCTCGGCGGCGAGCGTCACGCTACCGACGATGGCGCCCTCGGCGGCGAAAGCGTCACCCCGAACCTCCACGCGTGCGGTCGCGTCGTTTGAGCGCGCACGGCCCGCTTCCGCCCATGCTGTGTTGACCGCCATCCCCATGCTCGCGCCGGGCGTGACGCGGACGCGGTAGGTGATGTGTACCTCGCTACGCGGGGCCAACGCCCCCAGCGCGAACGCCAGTGCCGGGCCAGAGCCTGAGCATTCCACCGGCCCCGAGCCATCCCGCCGTGCGGTGCCGAGCACCAAGGCGAAGCCAACCGGCAACGCGTCGCGCAGCACCACCTCAGTGAGGGTGCTGTCGGAACGATTCGCCAATCGGACTTCGTAATCGAGCAGGTCGCCGGGCTCGACGCTCGCGCGCGAGGCGCGCTTCTCTGCAAATAGCGCCACCGGCGAAAGGTCATCGACCGGGAGGTCGAGCCGTACTGGCGACAAGGGATCGGTCAGCACGAAGGGGCCGCCGTAGCTGGCGGCGGCATCCAAAAGATGGCCCGCGGGCAGTTGTGCGAATGGGACGAGCGAAGGAAAGCGATCGGGTGCCGCGGGGGTCACCACGACGCGATAGCTGCTCGGGGGCACCAGTGCGAAGCGATACCCGCCATCGCTCGCCGTGAACACTTCAGCCGAGGCGGGAGTCACGCCATCCGAATCGTATACCCGAGCCAACGCTCCGGGCTGGCCGCCATTGCCGGCGCCGGTCAGGTCGATCAGCTGCACGCGGGCGCCTCCCACGGGCACGTCACTGCGCGCATCGAATACCACCCCTTGTGGCTCGACCCATGCCTGCGCTCGCGTCTCGGGCGCGCCGCAGCCCGCGAGCACCGCGGTCAGGCGATCGCCACGAAGTTGCGTGACCACGCCGTCGTTGTTCTGCGATGTGGTCGTGAGGGCGTTGGTGGTGGGCGCGCCGGGGAGGATACGGAATACGCCCGTGCTGGGGCCGGTTTCGATCGCCAAGAAGCCATCCATGTCGCCGGTCAGGAGCGAGTGGATGGTGACCGAGACGGTGTCGGGCCGCGTGAAATCGCGGTTGCACTGCGGTGCATTGGCCTGTACGAACAAGGGCGCGCCCAGAGGTGTGAGGCGCGTGGGGGTGCCATACGCCGCCGAGGCGTAGAAGCCAAGGTTCGGCGAACCCGGCAATAACAAGGTATCGACCGAGTCGCGCACCATGCTGGAGCCGCCGCCATCGAGCCGCTGTCCCGTTAGGGTGAGCCGTGCGCGGGACAGGCTGGGTGCGGTGTCCGGCACATTGAAATCGAAGAGCAGTTCTGCGCTTGCTCCGGCCGCCAGGGTGAGGGTGCCGCCATCGGCGATCGGGGTATCGGCGGAACTCAATATCCCATCGGCATCGCGATCATAGGTGAGCGCGAAACCTGCGACATCGAAACCATCTCCCCTCGCGTTCGCCGCGCTCAGACGGATCTCGGCCGAGGAATTGCCCGGATTCGTGAGGGTGTGCCGCAGGCGTACCGGGCTGCCCGGCATGACCAGCGCAAAGCGGTCCGGTGTGAGCAACAACCCTTGGGCAGGTTGCACGATCGCGCGCACGGAGTTGCTCACGAGTGAGATCGAGCCACCGCCAGCCGAAAGCGTGGCGGTCCCGTTGGCGGTGTTCACGATAGGGGTACCGGCCGGGGGGGCAGCGAGGGATCGTCCTGACAGCACGAGACCCGCCAGTGCCATGACCGAAGTCATGAGCATGGCGGGGAGACGTCGTGACGTCGCCGTCCTCTCGTGCATCCGTGCCGTCCCTTGGGAATCACGAGCGTCGCGGCGGCCGGGCCAGGTCCCGGCCGGTCCGCGACGTCGTGGTTCGAATCGTTGGGGCCGCGCCGGTGGGGCGGGCCCCGATTCGAGGCGGGAGCCATGACGGCTCCCGCCTCGTGGGTGCATCAGGGGTAATCGATTCGGACGTTGAAGCGGATGACCGCGGACTGACCGGGTCCGAGCACGCCGATGTTGGCCGTGACCACACCCGCCGACCCGTTCGCCGGCACCGTGATGGTGCCCAGCGTGGTCGAAGCCGAGACCGAGTTCGATGCCGTCGTGTTGGCCGGCGTCGCGTCATTGATCACCACCGCAGTCACGGGCGTGGAGCCGATGTTCGTGACGGTGATCTGGTAGCGGATGCAGGCTCCCGGGATAGCGCCCGTGGTGAGGTTGAGCGGGGTGAAGCCTGCGTCCTCGATGCCGTTGCAGTCCCCGTCCAGCGCCTGCGTCTTGCTGATCGTGAGCTGCCCGTTGATGACCGTGGTCCCGTCCGTTGCCTGCACCAAGGCCGGCACCGGATTGGTGTAGGCGATGTTCGAAGTCGTGGCCGAGATCGTTGTGGTGTTCAACTGGCCGAGCGGAGCACCCGCCGGCGAGAACACCTGCACGAACAGGCGCACGCTGGCGCCCGGAGCAAGACCGCCGACGGAGGACAGGTCCGATAGCGGTGCGTCACCGACATCGAAGATGCCACTTCCATTGGCGTCCCAGTACACGGCCGAACTCCAGCCGGCCTGGTCGTCGGTGCGTGCCACGGCGACGAAGCTACCCGCAGCATCACCTTCGGTGACGTTGCCCGTGTTCGAGAGCAGGTGGGCATACACCACGAACCCGCCCGGAATGACCTGGGCCGAGTTGTTCGGTACGAGGGCCAGCGAACGCACGACATTCACGCCCACGGCATCATGGATTCGATCCGCAGACCCCGACACGGCGGAACGAGCGCGGAAGTAGAGCTGCACGTCGCCCGCCGCAGTGCCATTGGCCACGAACACATCTGCGTACACCAGCGCGCTGCCGCCCGCAGCGACCGCGCCGCTCGAAGTGATGACCGAGTTGGCAGCGTTGCGGAAGGTCACCGTCCAACCTGATGGAAGCGACAGCGCTCCAAACGTGTTATCGGTGCTCGCCGTCATCGCGAAGTCATCCGACTGTGCGCTGGTATTGTTCACGATGAGCGTGAACCGTGTGGTCGTGCCGGGGTTGGTGGTATTGCGGATCACGGCAATCGCCTCGGGACCAGCGCCTGCGCCCGGACCACCCGGAAGTGGAGCGTTGTTCGTGAGGTCGACCGTGTTCGCGGTGATCAACGTCAGGACGTCCGTCGCAGTGCGCGTCACACCGGGGCTCGACACCGAAGTGGCGACTTTGTCGACCGAGTAGGGTCCACCAGTGGCTCCGGTGGGCAGCGTCACCTTGAGGATCACACTGTACGATGCGCCTGCCGCGAGCGGGCCCGTGTCCGGGATGCCGTTGGCGTTGGTATCGTTCAACAGCGCGACGCCATTGCTCTGGTAGAGCTGGTAGGTCCAGCCCGCCGGGAAGGTGGCCGTCAGGGTGCTCACTGCGATGTCGAACACGTCCGAGCCATTGCCCGTATTCACGAGCTGGTTCGTGTACGTCACCGTGGAACCCTGCAATGCGCTCGCGATCGTCTGACCCGTGAACGTGAACGTCACCGCCTGAGTCACCGTGAACGGCGCCAGATTGGTGAAGAACGGGCCGACATTGCCAGCACCGTCGTTGTAGGCATAGCGAGCCGAGTTGTTGATGGTCTGCGGTGCGAGGCCGGCGGACACGTTCACCTGGAACGTGATGCTTCCGGACTGACCGGAGGGGATACCGTTGATCTGCGCCGTGACCGCACCCGGCGTGGCGACGTTGTAGTCGAATCGCACCGTGTTGGGATTCACGCCTTGTGCATCGGTGCTGTCGGCGTCGGTGAGTGGCGTGCCTGCCCCCGTCACGCTCCAGCGGGCACTACCGGGCACGAACGCCATGCCGGTCGGAATGACATCCGTGATGCGCAGCGCGCTCGCGGCCGCGTTACCCGAGTTCGTGTAGCTGATCGTATAAGTCCGCGGGCCGCTCGGTGAAGCGCCGTTGGACTGGTCGATGCCCTTCGTCACGCTCAGGACGGCATTACCCGTGACCGTGACAACGTCCGTGTTGAACGCGGTTTGGGTATTGTCGAAGTTGCTCAGCGCCGAGATGCGCACGCGGGAGATGTCGCCACCCACCTGCGTGCCGGGGACGGACCCGACCACCACGAAGCGGTAGGCCGCGCCCGGTGCGAGCGAAGGCGTCACCAGGACCGGCGTGAAGTTGTCCGGAACGCCATTGCCGTTGGCGTCTTCATAGACGGCAAGGCCGGTGAGATCGAAGTTGTCACCCGCCAGGTTCGCAAGGGTGAGCGGGAAGGTATCGGCGCCGTTACCCACGTTGGTGAGGATGTGCGGGAACGAAGCCTGGCCGCCCGGAGCCGCAGTGCGTGCGCCGTCGGCGGTGAGCGTGAAGCTTGCCACCTGCTGCACGATCGTGGTGACCGGGTTCGAGGTGATGGTGTAACTGTTCGACGCGGCGTCCGTGTAGGTCGCCGTGGCGCGATTGCCGATGGGCGTGCCGGCAGGCGGCGCGGCCAGAGCTGGCGTCACCGTGCAGGCGAGTGCCAGTACCGCGCACGCGGCAACGAGACCGGACGTGAGCGGGGACAGAAGGCGCTGGCGGATGCCAACAGGCTTCACGGCGTTCATGTTCACACTCCGAGGGTTTGGTGTGGACGTGACGATTGCGTATAGGGGTGCACGCGTCCGATGCCACGACCAGAGAGGCCATGACGGGACCCGGCGTTGGCGATGGAGGTTGGCTCGAGCGGCAGCGTCCTAGCGCGTATTCACAGCGACTGCGATCGGGGCGACGCGCACGCGTGCCGTCACCGTGCGGACCTGCTGTGCGGGCAACGTGCCCACGGCCCAACGCAGGAAGCGGTACTGCGACGCGGGAATCTCCCGGATCACCTCGCGGCCGTCCGCTGTACGTTCCTTGCGTGTGAGTGGCACCGCGGCGTACGACTTGCCGTCGAGGCTCGCGAGCACCACCGCGGGAGTCGCGGTGCGGGGCAGGTACTCGACACCGGCAGGGATGGGCAGCGTGGCCATGAGCTGGCGCACTTCGCGCTTCCCATCGTTCGTGTAGACGGCGCGGTACTCGAGGATCTCGCCAGGCTTGGCCTGTGCGGCCGAAGCGAGGACTTCACGGTTGTTCGTCGTGGTCACGCGAGCGGCCTGTAGCGTGACGTGGACGTCGCCGTCGGCGTACGCCAGGACCGGGGCGGAAAACGCCACGGCCACGAATGTGCACGCGAGGGTGCGCTGGATGATGCGATGCATCGCCGAAACCTCCCTGGTGGGTCCGATGAAGCGGACGGACACAATCGGTTCACGCCAACGCGGACTGCGCTTGCGTTCACCGTTCCTGGGCGAGGCACCGGCGGATCTCAGAGGAGAGTGCGAGAAGTGTCACCCGACGCAATGGCTGAGGGGCCAGAAGCCGGGGGTCGGATGCCTGCCACCGCGGGCATCGGCAGATGGCCCCCCTGGCTTGAGCAGGAATCGCGATTCCGCAATGTCGAAGTGGCGGAAAGCACGGCGCTTCCACCTTGCGGCCGGTCAGCCCCGGACTCAGGCCGCGGTGCGCCCGGCCAGGCCGCGGCGATAAACCGTGAGTCGGCAAATGACGGGCCCGAGCGACAGTTCGACGCTGGCCGTCTCCATGTCACCGGCGGGGGTGATCGGGCGCGGGATGAACATGGGTAGCCCCAAGCGCAGGCCCTCGCCGCGGCCGGCCATGTGCGACTTCACTTTGCCGGCCACGATATTCATGACCTCGCTCACCCCATCGACCATGTCCTTCTCGGATAGTGTGTCGTGCGAGCCCAGCCCCAGCAGTGCGCGAGCCAGCACATGCCCGTCGTGCGGTGACATGCATAGGCCAAGATGCACACTCTCGGAATCGCTCAGGATGGCGATGTAAGCCCCGGGTCGGTCGCCGTTGTCATGGCCCGCGCCCGCCTTGCCGTCGAAGCGCAATGATCCGCGCGCGAAGTCGTCGGCCGCACCCCGAAAGGTGTCGAGCCAGTCCTGGATCGGAATCACGCGGCCTTCCATCGGTTCGCCTCCTGAGGGGTTCGTTGGCGCGGACGGTGAATGACCGTCCGACCTTGGTTCATGGGTTCGAATGAATCGTCCATGGTGAGCGTGGTCTCGCCACCTCCCAGCACGAGCCCGCCATCGGGCGCCAGCGCGCCATGTAACTGGCGGAGCACCCTGCGGCGGGTGGAGGTGTCGAAATAAATCAGCACATTCCGCATGAGCACGAGGTCCACGGCCGGAAGCACCGGCCAAGGACCTGTCAGATTCAGTTCGCGGAACTCGACCATGGCGCGAACATCATCCCGCAGACGCCACTCCTGACGGTCCTTGCGGAAGTAACGCACGAGTAAGGGCGCGGGCAGTCCACGATTCATTTCGATCTGGCTGTATTCGCCATCGCGCGCTCGCCGCAGCATGGTGGTGCTGAAGTCGGTCGCCAGCAGCGTGATCTTCCATTCGAACAACTGAGGAAAATGCTCGCGCAACATCATGGCCAGGCTATAGGGCTCCTGTCCGCTCGCGCACGCGGCGCTCCAGATGCGAAGTTCGCGCGCGGCAGCGCGACGCTGCAGCAATTCGGGGATCCAGATCGTGCGCAGGGCGTCCCAAGTGTGAAGATCGCGGAACCAGGACGTCTCGCACACAGCCAGGGATTCCACCACGAGACGATGCAGACCGCCCCAGGATTCCTCTGTCCGCAACGCATCCATCACATGCGAGGCGTCGGCGAAGCCCTCGTCGTTGGCGAGCGCGCCTAGGCGCAGCTCGGCGAAGTACTCCTTGCCGGGCTCCAATACGAGGCCGGCACGCTGGTAGACCAGCGCGCGCAGCAGCGTATGGTCCGCGGACGTGAGGACGGGGCCGGGCGGGCGCTGCGGAATCACGCTGCCCTCCGCGATGTGTTGCGGCGCACGCGTTGCACGATCTCACTCGCGATGGATTCCACGGGGAGTACGGCCTGCGCGAGCTCTGCTCGCACGACCGAGCCGGGCATGCCCCAGACCACGCTGGTGGCTTCGTCCTGCGCCACGACCTGGCCATGTGCCTCGCGGATCGCACGGCAGCCGAGCATGCCGTCGCTGCCCATACCCGTGAGAATGACGGCCAGGGCGCCGGCACCGTGCACGCGCGCGACCGAGCGCAGCATCGGGTCCACGGAGGGGCGGCAGGCGTTCTCGTGAGGGTCCTTATCGAGCCACACCCGCACCATCGCGCCGTCCCGGCTGATGGTCATGTGATGGTCGCCGGGAGCGATCCATACCGTGCCGGGTTCCAGCACCACACCATGTTCGGCTTCGCGCACCACCAGTTCACACTGCGCCGCGAGGCCATCGGCGAAGTGGCGAGTGAACAATGGCGGCATGTGCTGTACGACAAGTACCGGTGCCTCGAGGTCGCCGGGCATCGCCGAGAGGATGTCGACGAGCGCGCGCGGACCACCGGTAGAGGCGCCGATCGCCACGAGGCTGGCGCGAACGGCGGGCGTCGCCGGCGTCGCGTGGAACGGTTGGACGGGGGCTGCACCTGACTGGCCCGCGCGGCCCGCGGATGTGCGTGACGCCGAAGCGCTTGGGGCGCTTGGGGCGCTGCGCGAACGGTGCGCGAAGGCCTTGATCCGGTACACGAGTTCGGCCCGCGTTTGGCGCAGGGCGCTGTCGTAGTCGCCGGCCTGAGGTTTTGCAACGTAGTCGCTCGCGCCGTTCCACATCGCTGCAAGCGTGGATTCAGCGCCATGCGTGGTGAGCGTGCTGAACACGATGACGGGCAGGCGCGGATACCCGGCCCGCAGCCGCTGCAGGAACTCCAGTCCATCCATCACCGGCATGTCGAGGTCGAGCACGATGCAGTCGGGCTGCGTCCGGGCCAGCATCGAGAGGGCGAGCACACCATTGGCTGCGGTGCCCACCACCTGCAGCTCGGGGTCGGTTGAGAGCGCATCGACCACCAGCTGCCGCACGGTGACACTGTCGTCCACGATCAACACGCGGATGGACGACGAGGAGTGGGTGGGGCTGGAATGCGCTGGACTCATGCCGCTTGTTCGCCCGGATCCACACCCAGAAGGAGGAGCTTCTCCAACAGGCCCTGCTTGTCGAACGGCTTCATGAGGTACTCATTCGCGCCCGCTTCCAGCGCCACGGTGACCTGCTCCATTTCGCTCTCGGTGGTGACCATCATGATGGGCACATCCTGGAACTCAGGTTCTTGGCGCACGCGCTGCAGGAACTCGCATCCGTCCATCTCGGGCATGTTCCAGTCCACCAGCACGAGGGACAGCCCCTCGATGCGACGGATCTCGACCAGCGCCTCCAGGCCGCTCGCCGATTCGTGCACTTCGAAGCCGAGTTCCCTGAGGAACTTGCCGATGATGCTGCGCATCGCGCGCGAGTCGTCCACCACCAATGCTTTCATGTCTTTCTCCGTGGGTCGTGCGGTCAAGCCGCGCGGTTGAGGGTTGGGTTGTCACTGGCATCCATGGGAATGATCACGGCGGTTTCGGCTGGCGATCGCTCGAGGTGGAAGCGTTCGGTCAGCCGTTTGAGGTTCGTTGCAAGACGGGACAGCTCCCCTGCGGCACTCTGCGTACGTGCTGAGCCCGCGGCGGTCATCTGCGCCGCCTCGGCCACGGCGGCGACGCCATCGCTGATTTCCGTGGTGCCACCTGCCGCGGATCCCAGGCTGCGACCGATCTCGGCGGTCGTGGTGAGTTGTTCGTCCACGGCACTTGCGATTGAATCGGAGTGCTGCTGGATCTGGCGGATCGTCTGCTGGATCTGTTCAATCGCAGCGATTGCAGCAGCGCTGTCCAGTTGGATGCTGGCGATTGTCTGCGCGACTTCCTCGGTGGCATTCGAGGTGCTGCGTGCCAGTTCCTTCACTTCGTGCGCCACGACGGCGAAGCCCTTGCCCGATTCGCCTGCCCGCGCGGCTTCGATGGTGGCGTTGAGTGCGAGCAGATTGGTTTGTCGTGCCACGGCACCGATCATCTGCACGACGCCACCGACCCGGGCACTGCTGGCCCCAAGGCGTGCGACCGCCGCATTGGTGTGCGCGGCTTCGTTCGCAGCCATCGCCGCCACGCGCGCCGCTTCGGCGGTGTTCTTGGCGATATCCTGGATACTCGAAGTCATTTGTTCCACCGCGACAGCCACCGCGCCGACGCTGTGACTCACCTCGTTGGCGCTGCCCGAGACGACCGCGGCCTGCGTCGAGGTTTCCTCGGCCGTCGAGCTCATGTCAAAGCTGACGATGCTGAGTTCCTCGGAAGCGCGCGCGAGCGCCTGGGATTGCTTCTGCAGCTGCGAAGTGACACCCGCGAAGGCCTCTCGCAGCCGTGCAACAGAGCCCGCAAGCTCCGCGACCTCATCGTTGCCACGTACGACCGGCAGCACATTCAGGTCGCCGTCCGCCATGGCCTTGGCCACTCGGGTCAGTTCCGTGAGATCGCCCGTGAGGCGATGCGACAGGTGTCGCGCGAGCACGAACGCGAGCGCGCCACAGCCCAGCGAGATCGCCGAGAATGGCAAGAGCAACGGCCGACCAGCAGGAATCACCGCCAATAGTACCGACCCTGCGCCAGCCAGTGCAGCACCGGGCACCAGGGCTGCGAGATCGATCCGGTGGCGCAGCGTGCGCACCGCGCGGGGCGAGTTCATGCTGCTCTCCGCGTCGGGGGGACTTGTGGAATGGGCGTGACTTCGGTGCGGTCGTGGCGGGACGCATGGCCTTGGTAACGGAAGCGGTTGACCAATCGCTGCAACTCGGTCGCCATCATTGCCAATTCATTTGCCGCCTTCTGCGTCTCGCGGGCGCCCGAACTGGTTCCACCGGTGGCGCGAGCCACGGCGCCGATCGTATTCGCGATCTCGGCGGTGCCCCGTGCCGCTTCGCCCATGTTGCGCGTGATCTCGGCGGTGGCAGCGCTCTGCTCTTCAACGGCGGATGCGATAGCGCCCTGGGTGAGGCTGATACGATTGATGATGGCGACGATCTCGGCGATCGTGGCAACGGCCTCACGACTATCCGCTTGGATCGCATCGATGCGCTGGCCAATCGTTTCGGTGGCGCGCGCGGTCTCCTTGGCCAGGTCCTTGACTTCGTTCGCCACGACCGCGAACCCTCGCCCGGCCTCACCGGCGCGGGCCGCCTCGATCTCGGCGTTGAGTGCCAGGATGTTCGTCTGCTCGGCGATGCTCGAGATGACCTTGATGACGCTCTCGATCTGTCCGCTCGAGGCTCCCAACTTCTGGACCGTTGCTTCGGCCTGATCGGCAACCCGTACAGCGGTGCGAGCGACCTGCGCGGCCTCCTGCGCGTTCTGCGCCACCTCCCGGATGCTCGCACCCACCTGTTGGGCGGAGGTTGCGACCAGGCGCACGTTGGCATTGACCTGCTCGGCGGCGCTCGAGACAACCGAGGTCTGGGTGCTGGTCTCATTCGCATTGGCGAACATCTGTTGGCTCACGGTCGCCAGTTCCTCGGAAGCGCTGCCGACGGTGTAGGCGTTGCGAGTGATACCGGCAAGCGTGAGCGACAGACTCTCCACCGCCCGATTGATGGATTGGCTCATGCGGCCCAGTTCATCATCCGCCTGATGCGTGAGTCGTGTGTCCAGATCGCCCTGAGCGATCGCGTCCATGACCTGGACGGCCTGCTCGAGGGGCCGGACGATGCCGGCGACGATGGCGCGGGCAGTCAGCAGCAGCGCCAAGGCAGCGAATAACGTGACGATGAGCACGAACGCGAGCGCAGCGCGCCCCAATGCCTCAGCGCGCTTGTGCACACGGGCGGCTTCACCCGCCAGCGCGTTGCTCACCGCTTCGGTGCGCGGCTCGAGTTGGCGGTAGCCCATTGCGAGTGGATGGGCCCGCAGGGCGGCCGCATCGTGGTCGCCGCGCTCGACCAGCGTGGCCACGTCCTCGGCTTCTGCGACATACCGATCGAGCGCAGGTCGGACCTCAGCGAGTGCGCGCTGGGGCACGGGGGATAGCTGCAGTGCTTCCAATTCCTCGACATGTCGACGGTATCGTCCGACATGCTCGCGCAAGGCCGTGAGGGCAGCCTCGCGTTCCATCATCGATGTGGCGCGCGTGCAGCCAAGCACGTCGGCGTACAGGGCGTCGTGCATCAAATCGGTCTCGAGATGGCTGCGGGTCGCCCGCACCACCCGCTCGGTGTCGCGGCTTGCGCGCGAGTTCGCAACCACGCCGAGCCAACCGGCGAGACCGGTCAGCAGAATGAGCATCGCGCCCAGGGCACCGAGCCCGACCAAGCGTCTGCGGATCGTCCATGTCATGCGCATTCCCGAGCGTCTTCACGACGCTCCGGGCCTCCTTGGGGTTCGAACGCTCTCTGCATCAGGGCTTCAAGGTGAAGCACGAGCAACAATTCGTGCTCGCGGGGAATCGCTCCGATGACCAATGCCCGCAATGCGAGCGGAAGCGTGTCGGGGCTTGGCTGGATGTCACCGCGGGCATGGCGCTGCACATCGCCAATCGCGTCGACCAATAGGCTGACGGCGCGATCCCCGTCGCGCACCACGATGTGCGGGCGGGGCGTGTCGTCGGCCGCCGGCAGATCCAACACCAAGGCGAGGTCGATCACCGTGACGATGGCGCCGCGCAAGTGCAGCAAGCCCCGCACTGCGGGAGAGGCCAACGGCATGCGCGTGATCAGCGTGGGGCGCAGCACTTCCTGCACCTGCTCGACCGGCACGCCATACAATCGACCGGCGAGGCGGAACGTGCACCAAGCAGAAGTGTCGAGAACGCTGTTCATGCCGCCGCCCTCGCATCACCGCGAGGCACGACGCAGTTATCCAAGTCCACGAACTCGACAACGGTGCCGCGCAACACCGCGCGACCCGAGGAGACCGGGCCCTGCTGTTCGATGACATCGTCGATCCGGTCCACGACGAAGCCGGTGCGGGTTGCGCCCTCGCCGTGCACGATGACCGGATAGGTGCGCCCCGGCTGAACACACAGAGGGACAAGCGCCGCGCTGGGCGTCCGAAGCGCCACGACCGAAAGGACCGTGCCGCGGTACTGTACGGCTGGCGCATCCTCAACTCGTTCGAAGGTGCCGCCGTCGAACTCTTCGATGCGGGCTACTCCGGCAAGTGCGAGCGCCACCCTGTGCCCCGCAAGCGTTGTGACCAAAAGCGACGCGTGTGAGGGGCTCTGCGCTGCGGAGGTGTCCGTCGTGTCGCGATGCGTGTCCTCTGAGAGGAGGCCGGCCCGCGAGGCCAACGCGGAAACGTCCAGAATCAACGCCACGCGCCCATCCCCTCGAATCGTCGCGCCCGCGAACAAGGTGCGCGTCCGCAGGCGCTCGGACAGCGGCTTGACCACAATCTCCTCGGTATCGTGCACGCCATGGGTCAGAAGTCCGAATGTCCGCCCCTCGGCACGCAGCACCACCAAGGACCGAGGCGCGAGGGGGACGCTACTTTCACCGTGGAGTTCCTCGGTGAGGGAGACGAGCGGGAGCAGGCGGCCGCGCAGACGGTAGACCGGGGCGCCCTGCACCGATTCGATGCGAGCCGGCAGGTCGGCCGCGCTGACGCGCACCAACTCCACCAAGTTGACCTGGGGGATGGCATAGCGTTCCCCGACCGACTCGACAATCAGGGCGGGGATGATCGCGAGTGTCAGCGGCATGCGCAGGTGCAGTGTTGTGCCCCGCCCCCGCTCGGAGTTCACTTCGACGGTTCCGCCGACGCGTTGGATGCTGCTGCGCACCACATCCATGCCGACGCCACGCCCCGAGATGGCGGTGACGTTCGCGGCAGTCGAGAAGCCGGGCAGGAAAATGCAATTCATCCAATCGACGTCGGTCTGACGCGAGGCTTCTTCGGGAGTGACCAGGCCACGCTGGATGGCTTTATCGCGGATGCGCACCACATCGAGACCGCCGCCGTCGTCGGATAACTCCAGATGCACCTGACCGGCCTCGTGGAAGGCGCGCAGACGCAGGCGGCCATTCGCAGGCTTGCCTGCCGCGATCCGATCGCTCGGCGGCTCGATCCCGTGATCGATCGCATTGCGCACCAGATGCGTGAGCGGATCCTTGAGAGCCTCGACCAGCGTGCGGTCCAATTCGGTGTCGGTGCCCTCCATCTCGAGCACCACCCGCTTGCCGCAGGCCGATGCCACATCGCGCACCAATCGAGGAATCCGCGTCCACAGAGTGGAGATGGGCTGCATACGAGTACGCGTGGTCGCTTCCTGCAGGCGTGAGGTGACCGCGTCCATGCGCTGCGCTGCCGCGGGAACCGCGGGCCAGTCCTGGGCCGCCACCAGTTGCATCAAATGGTTGCGCGCCAGCACCAGCTCCCCAACGTGATTCATGAGGCCATCCAGCACACGCACATCCACGCGCACATTTTGTTGAGCGAGCGGGGCGTCATGATCATCGCCGGCACTGGCTTCGGCGGCGCCCGCGGCAGAATCAGCTGCAGCGAGGGCGACCTGTTCCAAGCGTGCGATCAATGCAGCATCCTCGCCCTGGGGTTCGCAACGCTGCGATTCGATGTGGGCGAGCAGCGTGCGGACGCGATCGCCCACGGCGAGCAACGTGCTGGCGATGGTCTCGGAGAACGCGAGCTCTCCACTGCGCAGTTTTGCCAAGAGGTGTTCGCCCGCATGAGTCAGGCGTTCCAGCCGTCGGAAGCCGAAGAACGAGCACGTGCCCTTGATCGTATGCAGCGTCCGGAACGCGCTCTTGAGCAGCGGTGCCGACGCGGGGTCCCGCTCGAGTCCCACGAGATCGTGGTCGAGTCGGTCCAGCGCTTCATGGCTGTCGACGAGGAACTCGTCAACGATGTTTTCGTCCAGCTCACTCACCGAAGGGGTACTCCAAGCTCTGAAAAGTTCGAGGTGGATCCGAGTCGATCGCGCGCGCGGACGCTGGCCGAGCCTGCCAGTGACCGGTGTTGCTGGTTGCTCGTTCTGGGACGAGGGAGTCGATCATGGTGTGGGTCGCAATGCGATGTGCACCTCCAAGGTCTGTGCACCCAGGCTCACTACTTGCCGCGCCGTACCGAATCCCAGCGCCACGACAGAAAGCGTCCGGTCGCCCATGGGCGCGGCAATGCAGAAGCGACCCCGTTTGTCGGTGCGCGCGCTCAGGTCGAGGTCGGCGAGCATGACCCGCGCGCCGGCGACCGGCGTGTTGGTATCGTCGAGCACCTCGCCGCAGAGCAATGGCCAATCGGTGACCGCATCCACATGGGTGTTGGCTTGTGAGGGCGCGATTGAGGTCGGTGTTGCCATCACCCCAGGAGCCACGGTCGATGTCGTGGTCACGAGCATGGTCGTGGCCGGCACTGACTTGGGCGTCGACTTCGCAGGTAGGTCGTGGCGCTTCTGTTCCACTGCAGCACTGGCGAGTGGCCTGGGTGGCAGCGGCCTGGGCTTTTCGCTGTCTGCCGCCAAGGGCGATTCCAGGGCCGGGGGTAGCGCTGTCGGTACCACAAGTTCAGGTGGGACGGCGATGGGCGATTGGGCCCGCACGCTCGTAACGGTCGACGTGGTGATGTCCGCCAGCTCGGTCCGTTCCGGGATGATCTCGGGTCGCGCACGCCGCACCCATTCCAGGCGAGGCAGGCGGGGAAGTTCCGGTGCGGGAATCCGGATTACCGGCGGCAAGGCCGAGAGAGTCGCCCAGACGAGCGCGATCGCCGCGATGGAGCCGAGCACAGGCGCGACCCACCGCGGGATTGCGCGCCGAATGGACGGATGGCCCAAGGTGCGGAGTGGTGAGGGCGCTGATTGTGGTATCGCCCTCGCCGCGCGATTCACCAGCGGTGTCGGCACGGGCGGCGCGGCTAGAGTCGGTTCGGGTGCGGGCTGCGCAGGCACCGCCACTGGGGGCGGCGGAGGGGAGACAACGGGAGGCCGCATCTGCGCAAGGACCAGGGGTTCGATGGGGATCGGTCGCGGGCGTTCCTCCCGCGGCGCAGGTGCCGGCGCTGACGCAGGCGTCTGCGCTTGGGCATTCGCGCTGAGCAGCACCTGATCGAGCGTCACGCGCGGCAGGCGGGACTCGATGTCCGCAGCCCGCGCCGGTGCCACGCCCTGGGCCTCGGCGTGCAGGATCATCTCTAAGCGGATGCTTGCATCCTCGAAGAACTCCGCGCCGGGGTCCCAGGCCAACAGGTGCCGGAGTGTATCGTCCTGCTTGGACAACCGTGCATGTCGGTCACGACAATCGCGACAGGTCGCCAGATGTCGCACCACGAGTTCGAGGGAAACGCCAACGAGGGCGCCGTCGAGCGAGGCCGAGAGCTGCTGCACGGTCAGGTGTCTCACGCGGCGGCCTCGCCTGCGGACCGCGGCAGCTCCAAGCGCTCGCGCAGCGTGGCGATGCGATGCATGGTGGCGGTGAGTGGCTGCTCGAGCGTGCCGGCGATCTCGGCGTAGGACATGCGTTCGAACAGGCGTAGCGCCAACACCAGTTGCTCGTCCACCGACAACCCTGCATAAACTGCCAGAATACGCTGCTCATAGCTCACATCGATCACGCCGCGGGTGCCGTTCTCCCAGCGAGTGCCATCGGGACGTAATGCAGCGACTGCGATGCGCGATTCCCCTGCGCGGCGCCGCGCCTGGGCGAGCGCCAGGTTGCGTGCCAGCCGCAGCAGCCAGGGCAGGACCGCTTCCCCATCGGGCAACTGCTTCAGGTTCTTCAGCCCCCGGCGAGCGGTCTCCTGGACCAACAGTTCGCATTCGCCGCGGTGGCGTGTGAGTGCGAAGCACACTCGCCAGAGCGGCAATTGGAACGCTCGGAGCAGTTCGAAGAACGCCGGTAGCTCGCCGCGGCGTGCGGCGAGCGCCAGAGCGGCCTCGCGGCCATGCTCCATCCAAGGGCCATGAGTGGCCCGTGCATCCATGACGGGTCCTCCGCTGCGTGGCGCGCGCGCGGAATGACCCCGCCGAATACGCGGAATCGCTCCATCCGTGCATGCCGAGGGGGCACAAGTTGGGACGAAACGTAAACAGTCTGCCGACCGGGGTTTCGGCCGATCCGGGGCCGGACTGAACGTTGCTCTGAGGCCTCCGGAGCTCGGGTCAACGCAGCGCACCGGTGGCAATCGCCTCGGCCCACCTTCTATAGTGCGGTTTCATGAGACCTATCTTGGAAGTCGCGCGCGCGCTGGAAATCGATGCGAAGCATCTGGAGCCATACGGTCACTGGAAGGCCAAGCTGTCCCTCGAGTCATTCTTGGGCAAGCCGCGGCGGGGCAAGCTCGTCCTGGTGTCGGCGATCACCCCCACTCCCGCGGGTGAGGGCAAGACCACCACGAGCGTCGGACTTGCCCAAGGGTTGGCGAAGATCGGAGTGAGGAGCGCCGTGGCGCTGCGCGAGCCCAGCCTTGGCCCGGTGTTCGGCATGAAGGGTGGCGGTGCCGGCGGGGGCGCCTCCGAGTTGGTGCCGGTGAGCGATATCAACATGCATTTCAATGGCGACTTCCACGCCATCTCGAGCGCCCACAACCTGCTCGCTGCGCTCGTCGACAACCACCTGCATTTCGGCAGCCCATCCGGGCTCGATGCACGCCGCGTCACCTGGAAGCGCGTCATGGACATGAACGAGCGGGCGCTGCGCGAAATCATCATCGGGCTCGGCGGCCGAACCGAGGGAGTGCCGCGCCAGAGCGGCTTTGACATCACCGCGGCCAGTGAGGTGATGGCGATCCTGTGCCTTGCCGACAGCATCGCCGACCTCAAGGCCCGCCTTGGCCGCATCGTGGTGGGGTATCGCAACGACGGTTCGCCCGTGACCGCAACGGAGATGGGCGCGGTCGGTGCCATGGCGGCGCTGTTACGCGATGCGGTGAAGCCCAATCTGGTGCAGACCACCGAGGGCGTTCCGGCGTTCGTCCATGGCGGTCCGTTCGCGAACATCGCACACGGCACCAACTCGGTGGCCTCCACGCGAGCAGCGCTGGTGCACGCGGATGTCGTGGTGACCGAGGGCGGCTTCGCGTTCGACCTGGGTGCCGAGAAATTCTTCGATATCAACTGCGGCTATGGCGGATTCTCGCCAGCCTGCATCGTGCTTGTGGTCACTGTCCGCGCGCTCAAGATGCATGGAGGCACGCCGCTGCCCGAAGTGAGCAAGCCCGATGTCGAAGCGATGCGGCACGGACTCGTGAACCTCGAGCGGCATCTGGAGAGCGCCGATAAGTTCGGCCCCAAGGTGGTGGTGGCGATCAATCACTTCCCAACTGATACCGAGGAGGAGCTGACGGTGCTGAGCAAGCATTGTGCATCGCTCGGTGTCCCGGTGGCGGTTGCCAAGTCATTCAGCCTGGGTGGCGCCGGTGTCACCGAGTTGGCCAGAATCGTGCAAGCCGAGCTTGCCAAGGTGGATGAACCGCAATACACGCCGTTGTACGATTGGAACGCGAGCATCGAAACCAAGATCGCGACCATCGCCCGCGAGATCTACGGGGCCAAGGGCGTCGAGTACACCGTGAAGGGTGTGCGCGACCGCAAGCAGCTCGAAAAACTCGGGTTCGACAAGCTGCCGATCTGCATGGCGAAGACGCAGTATTCATTGAGCGATGACGCCACGCGGTTGGGCCGCCCGGCCGACTTCACCATCACGGTGCGGGAGATCCAACTGGCAGCCGGCGCAGGATTCATCGTTCCCATTACGGGTGAGATCCTACGCATGCCGGGCCTTCCCAAGGAACCACAGGCTTCCCGCTTCGACTTATCGGATGAAGGTGAGATCGTCCTGAACGGGTGAGCAAGTCGCATCACCGTCACTTCACACGGGGAATCCTCGCTGGCTTGGAGCGCGGCGCGGGTTTGGCCTTGGCAGGAATTGCCAGTGCAAGGGGCTGGGCTGCCAGCGCCGCGAGCGTCCCCGGGCCAGCGGCGCGCTTCGTGGCGGTACTCGCCTGAGGCTCGAGTGCGGCTTGCACGCGAGTGAGCAACTGCGCAAGGCGCAGCCAGCCGGTCTCGCGCGCAGCTCTGGCGTCGTCGTCAGGGGGGGCACTCGGGTGCTCGTCGGTGTCGAGCAGCCAACGGACGTCCGGGTCGGCGAAGTATGCCGCAAGCGTATCCGCATCAGGCGTGCCCGCGTTGGCAGGGAAAACATCGGGATGCGCCAAACCAGCGCGAAGGCGCGCCGCACCGCGCCAGCCCTGGTCATCGGTGCCGCCGCCGGCTTGCAGGACGTGCGCGATTGTTTCGTGCAGGCGAAGCTCCGTGAACAATCGTCGGGCCGTATCGACCTGCTTCCCGTCAGCGGTATCGCCTATCGCCCTGAGGGCGACCCAGGCAAGGCGCAGCCGCTCGCCCACCGGATCAGCGCTCGCCGGAGTGTGCGGCAGCAGGGCCACGCTCGGGCCCTTCGATTTGCTCAGCTTGGCGCGCAATACCTCGAGCGCATCGAGATGCGCCGCGAATCGAACAGACGAGGCCGCTTCATCGAACGCAATGCCCAGCGCCAGTGTTGCTGCCTTGGCCCAGGCCAGGAAGGCGTCGAGCGTTGCGGCCCGATGGGTCCGCGCCGTGGCGGGAACGGCCATCGCGAGTAATCCTGCGAGCGCATCGTGCACGGGCGCAATGCGCATGCGCCAAAGCGCATCCTCGAGATCGGCACAACCTGCTCCGCCCAGT
This sequence comes from Candidatus Eiseniibacteriota bacterium, assembly GCA_039917105.1. Taxonomy (GTDB): domain Bacteria; phylum Eisenbacteria; class RBG-16-71-46; order RBG-16-71-46; family RBG-16-71-46; genus CAIXRL01. The sequence continues at coordinate 25,541 of JBDSKE010000164.1, forward strand.
TGCTGCGCCAGCTCGCGCCATGGCCGGCCATCCTCGTCCACCGCTCGCCAATCGATGTACACCCGCGAACCATAGCCTTCGAGCGCAAGGGACAACCCCTGCTCACGCAATACCGAGACGCTGAGCAAGTGTTCCTGGCCCCTCACCACCTCGCGGCAGCGCACCAAGCGGTCGCCCGCGGGCAGTCCGAGCCCCTCAGCGATGGAGCGGCGCCGAAGTGACCGCGAACCGTCGCCGCGCTTTTCGGCATAGGCAACGCTCCAGTGGACCGAACCTTCCGCACTGGCATAGCGGTTATGGAACAGCACGAGCGCGGCATCATCCCCGCTTCGGTTGCTGTAGGCATACACATCCTCGTTCACGCGCCCCCGATCGTTGGTGCAATCATAGAGCAGGAAGTCGGCAGCGCCGGCGAACAAGGCGCGGCGGTGCAATAACGGCGAGATGCGGCGCCAGTGCTCGTCGAGCATGCCTTGATCGACCGGTTCCACGCGCTGGGCGCGACGGAACTCCATGCCATACTTCTCCTCGAAACCTTCCATCTGGCCATGGCCGAACATGGGCAAGCCAGGCAGCGTGGCCATGAGGGTGCACACGCCGAAGTACTTCTCGCCGCGCCCGAACTGCTCCACGGAGGTCTTCTCGTCCGGGTTATTGAGGAAGTTCACGTAGCGCTGCAGGACGTCGGGATCGAACTCGAGCGTATTCTTGATCACGGTGCGGTAGTTCGCATTCTGCTCGTCACGCAGCATGTTCATGAACGCACTGTTGTAGACGCGGTGCATGCCGAGCGTGCGCACGAAATATCCTTCCATCATCCAGAAGGCTTCCGCCAACAACAGCGTGCCGGGAGCTTCGGCAGCCACGCGATTCACGACCTCGCGCCAGAACTCCTGAGGCATCAAGTGGTCGAACTGTTCCTGGGTCATGCCGTGTCCGGCCCGCGAGGGGATCCCTTCGCCGCTGCCGGGTTCAGGGAACCACAGACGCTGCACATGCTTCTTGGCCAGCGTCATGGCGGCATCAAAGCGAATGATCGGAAACCGACGCGCCACGGCCAGGATGGTTTGGATCACATGCTCGCGAACACGCGCGTCGAGGTAGTCCAGTTGGGCCGTGTCGTTCCAGGGGAAGCTGGTCCCATCGTTGCCGTGATACAGGAATCGCTGCTCGCCAGTGTTGCGGTCCATCCGGCGGAATACGACGGCCGCGTCGCTGCGGTCGAAGTAGTGATCCTCCAGATGCAGGGCCACATTCGGGTCGCGCGAGAGATCGGGTCCGTCGAATCGGTACGAGGGGTAAGGGCTGTAGGGCAACTGCAGGAACCATTCAGGGTGCTCGATCACCCAAGGCGAGTCGAGACCCATGTGGTTGGGCACCATGTCGCTCGCCAAGCGGATGCCGCGTGCCATCGCGCGATCACGCAGAACGCCCCAAGCCTCCTCGCCGCCCAGGTCGGCTGCGATGGTGTAATCATGAAGCGAGTAGGCCGAGGCAGCCGCGTCGGGATTACCGCAGAGCTGTTTGATCCGCTGTGAAGCGGGACTGCGCTCCCACAGTCCGATCAGCCACAGTGCGTTGATGCCGAAGGCTGCCAGGCGGTTGAGTGCTTCCTCGGGGATTTCGTCCAGGCGGCACACGGAACGCCCATGATCGCGTGCGAGTTGGTCAAGCCAGACATAGGTGCTCTTGGCGATCAACACGGTCCGGGGCATCCATGCCTCGTCGCGACTGAAGGCTTCGTACTCATGGTCGCCGGAGCGTGAGCCATACCGCGGCACCGCTCGCTCGCTCGAATCCCCGGCGCGGATGCCCTGTCCGCGCTGCGCTGCGCCAAGCCCTGCGAGGTAGCGCTCCTCCTCATGCTTCAGGTCGAGCGCGAGGACCAAGGGCTCAAGCAGTGGCCCGAGTAACCACTTCCAGCGTGCACGGATGTAGGCCAACTGGGCTTGCAACGAGTGCGGCGCGGCAAGCGCCGGGGCCCGCAGGAATGCCACGAGGTTCATGCGATCCGGGCCGAAGCGTGGGCGCGTCTCAAAGTACTCGAACAGCAAGGCGGTCAGAGGCGCGTAGATGGTATCGGCACTCAACGGCCGATCATCGAACAGGTCCCGGTAGGGGAGCGCCGCGCGATTCTCGTTCGCGAGCCACAGCAACAGTAAGGATTCAAGTGCCGGGGCGCGCGGACCATCCAACGCCGGGAATTGCAGGGCAGCGACCTGCCACAATCGGGTGAGCGGCTCCGCTCCCAAGCGGGCCGTGAACCAGGTCTCGGCGTCCACGAACGCGCGCGAGTCGCGCTGTTCGGTGTGGGTGTGCAAGGCCAGGCGGGCCGCGGTCTCGAGCAGCGCCAACGCGTAGAGATCCGCCGCACTCTTTGGTGTTTCGGCCGTTACGGCGAAGTGCGCGGCCAGCCGGTGTGCCACGGCCGGCGTGGGCACGCCAAGTCGGCCAGCGGCTGTGGTCAGGCCGTGGCGGTCGCGCGCAACGCGCGAGATGAGGAAGCCGAGAGTTCGCGAGCTTGGTTCCATGGGGGTTGGTCGCATCAATGGATGGGACAGCACAGGATAACAGCAGGCCGTCTCATATGCCGGAGTTCGGCAGAGTGTGGGCTGGCATGTTGCAGTGGCTCATGGCGCCAGCGGGGAGTGGGCGGTCTGCTCGAGCACCTGACGGGCGAGATCCTCCCGCCCATCCAAAGCGAGCGCTCGCGTGGCGAGGGCACGCGCCTGGCGGATCGCGCCACGCCGTAGTGCGATGGTCGAAGCGAGCGTATAGCCGGGCGCGTAGTCGGGAATCCGTTCGAGCGTGATAGCCAATAACGAATCCGCGCCGGGATCATCGCCCAGCATGACGCGCGCTGAGGCGCGCGCGAACTGGGTCTGGCCGGTCAAGGCCCGGATCGGGCGAGGTTGAGCCGCGAGCGTGAGTGCGCCAAGCGAGTCCACCGCGACCGCATCCCCGCGTTGGGCTGCCGCGTAGGCCAGACCGTAAAGTCGCAGCGCGGTCGCGGTCACCGTGACCGCCGCCGGCTCGGTACCGCTGCCGTCGTAGGCAATCACCAGGTCGGGCGGATCAGCCAGCCCGGCGATTCCGCCGAACCCGCGGAAGCTGATCGTCGTGTCGCTGTACCACACTTGTGCCGCTCGTTCCTGTTGGAATCCCACTTCGGCAAAGGCGGGCATGGTCCAATAGCGAATGCGCGCCCCCGCCATGAGGGTGGGGCGCGAGTCCAATAACTCGGCTCTGGTCGCACTGACGATGCGCTGCAGGCGGGCGATTTTCACGAACGACAGGTCGGAACGCGTCACCGGGAGCGCGAGCGTGATTGGCGGGGCCGGGGGGGCGAGAAGCATTGCGACGAATCGCAGGGCCACGAATGCACAGGCCAGGCTGGGCGCAACGCCTGCGAGCAATCCCCCCAGCCCAATGC
>JBDSKE010000165.1:0-2532 GCA_039917105.1 Candidatus Eiseniibacteriota bacterium
CGGGATGGGGGCGCCGACCTGTACGCGCAACGCATCACCCTCGCCACCCCGCTCGATGCGCCGAGGGCCGGGGCGAATGAAGTGGGACTGCGCGCGTGGCCGCAGCCGGCGCGCGCGGGCGCGGCACGTGTGAGTTTCGCGCTCCCCGACGACGCGCCGGCCACGCTCACGCTTTTCGATGTGGCGGGGCGTCCGGTGGCGCCGGCAGCGGTCGTGCGCGGGATGGGGACGCACACCCGCGTGCTCGGCGATGCATCGCTTCCGCCGGGGCTGTACCTGGTGCGACTCGAACACGCGGGCGCCACGCGGACGGCGCGCGTGGTAGTGGTGCGATGAGTTGGACCTCCGCGCGTTCCGATTGGTCCCCGGCCAACTCGGATGGCGGCGCGATGGCCGGCACGCCCTAGCCGCGAACCGCCGCCTCGATCTTGGCGACGTCGATCTTTTTCATCTCCATCATCACCCCGAACGCGCGCTTTGCCACATCGCCACCCTTGGCCATCGCCTCGGTCAGGACGCGCGGCGTGATCTGCCACGACAGGCCCCATTTATCCTTGCACCAGCCGCATGCGCTCTCCGCGCCGCCGTTGCCGACGATCGCGTTCCAATAACGGTCGGTCTCCGCCTGGTCATCAGTGGCGATCTGAAAGGAGAACGCCTCGCTATGCTTGAAAGTGTTCCCGCCGTTGAGGCCAAAGCACGGCACGCCGCAGACGGTGAACTCGACCGTCAGCACGTCGCCCGCTTTTCCGCCTGGAAAGTCGGACGGCGCCCGGTGCACCGCGCCGACCGTGCTGTCGGGAAAGGTCCGGGCGTAAAAGTTCGCGGCCTCTTCCGCGTCATGGTCGTACCATAGGCAGATCGTGTTCTTCTTCATCGTGACTCTCCTGTCTTTCCACCAGCGATTCACTGCCGACAAAACCGCGATCCTAGCCCAGATTATGAGCAGGTCTCCGCCTAACCGCCCGAGGCGCCTCTCGTCGAGTCCAGCACTATGACCCGCCCCATCGCCATCAGCAATGCGCGGATGATCTCGCCTGGGCGCGGCGGGCACCCGGGGATGCGCACATCGATCGGTACCACGGTGCTGGCGCCGCGGTGAACCGCGAAAGAGTCGGCGCAGAACCCACCGTCGCAAGCGCAGTCGCCCACCGCGATCAGCAGGCGTGGCCGCGGCGTGGCGGCATCGGTCATGCGCACGGCTTCCTCCAAGTGGCGCGTGATGGGGCCGGTCAGGAGCAACCCATCGGCGTGCCGGGGTGAGGCCACGAGGTCGATGCCGTAGCGCTGCAGGTCGTAGAACGGGTTCATGAGCGCGGCCAGTTCCTGCTCGCAACCGTTGCACGAGCCGGCGTCCAGGTGGCGCAGCTTGAGCGAGCCGGCGAACAGTCGCTGCACTTCGACGCGTAGCGCCTCGCCCATGATCCCGACCTCGCCATCGGGGGTGCGCGAGGCCGGCGCGATGGCTTCGGCCGCAGGCATTGTCGGGTCCAACCCGACCTGCAGAGGCCGGCGCAGGATCTCCCACATACTCATCGCCTCACTTGTCCGTGCACGCGTAGCACAGGTTGAAAGACTTGTTGATCAGCGGGAAGTCGGGAACGATGTTGCCCGGCACTGCCATGGCCACTGCGGGCCAGTTCGCATGCGAGGCCGAACGCACACGCCAGTCCGCCACCTGTCCGTCGGCGCCGATGCGCAACCGGTGCGACAACAACCCACGCGACGATTCCACCAGTCCGAATCCCCACTGGCCGGCTTGGGGTTCGCCCACATGCGCCACCAACGGGCCTCCGGGCAGGCGCAGGATCATCTGGTCGATCAGGTTGAGTGATTCGTGGATTTCGCCGCCGCGCTGGTGCAGTCGCGCCAGACAATCGCCCTCGGACTGGGTCACAGTGAAGAAGTCGAGGTCCCGGTAGAACGCGTACGGGTGATCCTTGCGGCCATCGAGTGTGCTCCCACTGGCACGCGCGGCCACCCCGGTGACACCAAGGTCGCGCACCACTTCGGGCGTGAGCACTCCGGTGCCCCGGAGGCGGTCCAGGACCGATTCGTTCGCGCTGGCGGCGCGAAGCACATCCTCGACGTCGGCTCGCACATCGGCCAGCACGCGGCGCAGCCAAAGCTGCTGCGCATCGTCGGGCAGGTCGCGACACACGCCGCCGGGAACGCACACGCCGCGCAGGAAGCGATGACCGAACAGCGTGTCGCACGCTTGGTGCACGATCTCCTTGATTCGCGCCAGCGTGGCAGCCCCGACCACATAGGCGCAGTCGTTGAGCATGCCGGCAAGGTCGCCCAAGTGGTTGTGGATGCGCTCCAACTCAGCGGCAAGCGACCGGAGTGCGCGAGCCCGGGGAGGCACCACCAGGCCCGTCAACTCCTCGAGCGCGCAGCAATAGGCCAATGCGTGCGCGAATGCGCAACTGCCGCAGATGCGCTCGGCGATCCCCAGCCCGCGCGAAAACGACTGGCCCTCGGCGAGCTTCTCCAGCGCGCGGTACTTCCAGCCCAGCTTCAGCTCGAGCC
>JBDSKE010000166.1:0-12898 GCA_039917105.1 Candidatus Eiseniibacteriota bacterium
CTGGTGCCCGAGACACCGCTTCACCATGCGCCGTGGACGGTGGAAGGCCGAGTGATTCCCGCCAAACAGGTGGGGGGCGATTATTACGATTACTTCCCGGTCGGCGAGGGGCGCCTGGGCATTGTGATCGCGGACGTCTCGGGAAAGGGCGTCCCCGCCGCGCTGCTCGTCTCGACGGTGCAAGGCACGCTGCGCGCATTCAGCGATGGGCGTGTCGACCCCATCGATGTGGTCGGGCAGGTGAACCGCGCCGTGGTACGCAATACGGCGGGCGGCAAGTTCGTGACGCTCTTCTACGGGGAAGCCGATCCCGCCACGGGTCTATTGCGCTATGTGAATGCGGGTCATAACTACCCGCTACTGCGCCGCGCCGACGGCACCCTCGAGATGCTCAAGGCCGGCGGCGTGCCCTTGGGCATCTTCGAAGCAGCGCCCTACCTCGAGGCTTCCGTGGCATTCGGCCCAGAGGATTCCCTGCTGCTGTTCAGCGATGGCATCACCGAGGCGGTGGACATGTTCCTGCAGGAATACGGGGACGAGCGGCTCGAGGCACTGTGGGCCGCGGGCGGCGGCCATACTCCGGGCGAGTTCATCGCGAGTGTCATGGCGGCCGTCGCCGAGTTCCGAGGGGGCGCCGCACAGAACGACGACATGACCGCCGTGGTGATCGGGCGGCACGCCCCGCGTTGAACATCCCGGCCCGTCGTCGCAGCCCCGGCCTTTCCGGTTGGATCGGACGAGGAGTCACACTGGTCGCTGGACTGGCGCTGGCGCTGCTTTGCGTCGCTTGGGTGCAGGTGGCAGGCATCGATGTGCGCTCGCTCGCGACTCACGTCCCCGAACGCACCGCGCTCATGCACCAGCGAGAGCGCGAGGCTCGAACCACGGGCCGCAAGTATGTGGAACGCCGGAACTGGGTCGCATATGAACGTATCTCGCCCTCGCTGCGCCGTGCCGTACTCGTGGCCGAGGATGACGCGTTCTTCTCGCACGACGGACTTGACTGGAACGAGATCAAGGCCAGCGCCCAGAAGAACTGGCACTTGGGACGGTTTGCGCGCGGCGGCAGCACGATCACCCAGCAACTCGCCAAGAATCTTTGGCTCGGGACAGAGCGCACGCCCACGCGCAAGTTCAAGGAACTGTTGCTCGCGTTGCGACTCGAGAGGGCGCTGAGCAAGAAGCGCATCTTCGAGCTGTACCTCAACTCGATCGAGTGGGGGGATGGCATCTATGGCGTGGACGCCGCCGCCCGCCGCTGGTACGCGACCTCCGCCTCCGGCCTCACGGCGCGCCAGTCGGTGCGGCTCGCCGCGGTGATCATCAATCCCCGACGATACTCGCCCACGTCGCCGGAGCGGAGGATCGCGCGACGCGTGCGCATGATCGCCTCCCGCCTGCGGCGTCGTGGAGCGCTTTCGGAGGCGGATTATCGAGCAGTGCTCGACCTGCCCGAGATATCGCAAGGGCCCCTCGCGCTGGATTCCTTGGCAGTGGTCCCAGCGGAGCCACCGCCCCTCGTGCTGCCCGAGCCGGACACCGCAGCCACCGAACCCGAGGCGGTCGCGCCGCAAGCGCCCTGAGGTAACCGCTCAGCTGCCGAGCGTTTCCCTCACCAGCCGAGAGACCGTGGAACCCTCGGCGCGCCCTTTCACCTGGGCCATGACGACACCGATCACCTTACCCATATCCTTAGGGCCCGCCGCACCAGTCGAGGCGACCGCGTCTTTCACGATGCTTGCAAGCGCCTCCTCGGTGATCGCCTCGGGTAGGTATCGCTGGGTGGTTGTGATCTCGACTTCCTCGGGACCATTGAGCTCGGAGCGTTCGATCTTGAGGTTGAGCTCGATGGTCTCGCGGCGTTTCTTGATATAGCGCTGGAGGATCTCGACTTCCTCTTCCGCCGTCAGGACGGCGTCCTTGGATTTGGCGGTCTTGGCTTCCATGAGCGCGGTCTTGAGCATCCTCAGTGTGCTGAGAGTGGCAGCATCCTTCGCCTTCATGGCAGCCACCATGTCGATCTGGATGCGCTCCTGAATGGTCGGGTCCATAGGCTCCTCCTGCGAATGTCGATGAGCGTGCGATGACCCGCGCACGATAACATGCGCCAGACAGGCCACCGCCGGTGGGAATGCTCCGCGGCACCCGAGGCGGGAAGCCCCATAACGGGCGGTTTCGAGCATTTCGCGCCTGTTCGATTTGCAGCTGAAGGGTCTGGTGCTAGCTTCTCGAGGTTCGCCTCACGGATCGCGATGGCTGGCACGGCAGGATGCGGACAGTCGCACCGCACCTTCCCTGCAACTTCGCGGCACACGATGCTGGTCCCTCGGTCGGGAGAGCCGCGTGAATGATCGCATTCTTGTATGTGACGACGACCCGGGTGTCTGCGGGGTCTTGAGCCGACTGCTCGCGCGCGAAGGATTCCAGGTCCGCACTGTGGAATGCGGTGAACAGGCGCTCGAGGAGATCGCGCTCCATCCGCCCGACCTGCTCCTGCTCGATGTGACGATGCCGGGCATGAGTGGGTTCGACGTGGCTCGCGCCGTTCGTCGACTCGAGGGCGGCGCACTATTGCCGATCGCGCTCATCACCGGGCTGGCCGATACGGCATCGCGCGTGCTCGGGTTGGCCTCGGGCGCCGATGAATTCGTGGACAAGCCATTCGAAACACAAGTGCTCGTCGCGCGCATTCATGCGATGCTGCGCGTGAAGCATCTCACCGACCAACTCGAGAACACCGAGAATGTCATCTTCACCCTGGCACGAACGGTCGAGGCGCGCGACTCCTGCACCGACCTGCATCTGTGGCGGCTCGCCGAGTACAGCCGCGCGATCTCCCTCGCCATGGGTTGCTCGCCCGAAGAGGCACGCTACGCGTGGTACGGCGGTATCCTGCATGACATTGGCAAGATCGGGCTCAGCGAGAACGTGCTCAAGAAAAAGGGCGCCCTCACGCCGGCCGAATTCCTTGAGGTGCACCGTCACCCGGATATCGGCGCCGAGATCATCCGCTCCATGCGCTTCGCTCCGATCGTGAGCCCCATCGTGAGGGGCCACCATGAACGCTGGGACGGAAAGGGATATCCGCAGGGCCTGGAGGGCGAGGCCATTCCGCTGGCTGCGCGCATCGTCGCTGTTGCGGATGCCTGGGACGCGATGACCACCAACCGCCCCTATCGGCTGGCGCTCGATGAGTACGAAGCGATCTCACGATTGAAACAAGGGGCAGGCTCGCAGTGGGACCCAGCAGTCGTGAGCGCTTTCCTCGAACTCCAGTCGCACGGCGAGCTGCCCGAGGCACGCACTGCTTCACCGCGCCAGCCCGCTTGAACCCGTATCACCCGGCGGATGCGGTGGCGTGTTCCCCATCGCGACCGCCGGGCGTATCAGCGAGCCGCCTCGGGCAGTTTGAACTCCACGCCAAGCGTGGTGATGATGTTGTCCCGGGCACTGAAATCGTATCGGCTGTTGCGTTCCACGCCGAGTCGCAACCAGCGAAGCTTGGCATCGAACGCCCATCCCAGCGTTTGCTTGCTGGCCGGAGCAACCGTGACCTGCACCCAGTCATTGCCCTCGCTCGCGAGCCGCACCCGCAGGGGCAGGACCCAGAGGTCATTTCCGCGAGGGTCACGAATCAAGGTTGCGCCCGCGAAACTATATGAACCCCAGTAGTAATCGGCCCCGGCATCCCAGACCGTCAGCACACGCCTGCGCGTGACGATCGGGCTCACCTCGGCGCGTGCCACCCAGTGATCACTCACCACCTGTTCGGTGCCAATCCAGAAACGTTCCGCATCTTTTTCGTGACGCCATTGCGTCGTATAGACGGAACGGCGTGCGTCACGCAAGTGGAGCCCCACCTCGGGTCGGAACTGGTCGTCACCGTTCACCACGTCCCAGTACTCGAGTTGCACGTGGAAGGGGCCGGGCGCGAAATACACGATCGGGTCACGGATATCGTTGCCGTCGTCGAACGCCCAATATCGGAACTGGGCTCCTGCGACGCCCGCAGCGGAGGCAGGACCCGCAAGGAGGAGAATTGCGGCGAAACCCATGAGCGCGCGGCGGATCATGATTTCACCCGGTCGTTGGGCCCGCGGCGAGGCCGCATGCTCGAAGTGACGAAGCGGAACCAAGCCCAGACGGGTAGGGCGAGGGTTCGCAAGATGGTATTGAGCCCGCCGTAAAGGGGGTAGAACAGCAGCACGCCAACGGGGGCGCGCTGACGCGATCCCGGCTGGCGGATGACCCACCACGGATAGAGCTCGAACGCCAAGTAGAGCAGGTACAGGATCAGGCCCCACCACCGCATGCCAGGCGTGAACAGAATCACGAGAATACTCCATGTCTTGAGCGGGTCACTGATCACCGTGTAGACGTTGTACGCCATCTCGTAGCGCAATCGCCAACCCGAATCGCGAGAGAACATCAAGCGGAGCATGTTCGCCAGCTGATGGTAGCTCCCAGGGTACCAACCCGTCAGGCGCTGACGGAACCACTGCCCCCAGCGGTGCGGCGCCACGGTCCACACGGGTTCGTTCGCGAACACGATGCGCTTGCCATGCAGCAGGAGGATCATGGTGCGCTGCAGGTCCTCCCCTTGGAACACGCCTGTGTGTTCGTGGTGCAACAGGTCGAGGTCCCTGGTCCTGAATAACCCGGCGGCGCCCGAGATGCAGCTGACCGACTGGGTCACGTCGTGGAAGCGCTTCCCGATCTCCATGCTCTTGCCATACTCGTAGCGCTGGACCGCCCCCACGAAGTTGTTGCCGTGAGCGCCTTCACGATTCCGTCGATCGGGCAACACATGGAAGGCCACGGCATCGCACCCATCCGTGTCCAGCAAGGAAGTGGGAATCTCGGCGTCGCCAAGCCGCGTGTCGTCGTCGAGCAACAGCACGTAAGGAGTCTTCACCCGGAAGAGGGCGTAGTTGATGGCGCCCACCTTGCCTTTGGATCGCTCGAACCGATGGACCTGACAACCCAGCTGCTCCGCAACTTCGGCGGTGCGGTCGGAACTGCCATCATCCACCACAATGATGCGTCCCGGGGGCAAGTAGCGGCTCAGGTCGGCAATCGTCCCGGGCAGGACCTTTTCGCCATTCTTACATGCGATCACTGCGGTCACGAGCGAGAGGTCGGAGGTGAAGCGGCGGTCCTGCTCACGTCCCAGTAGCTCGATCAGCAGCTTGACGAAGTCGACGAGTGCGCAGAACAACACCACGAACACGAGGCGGTCCGGCCAACTACCCGGGCCGGGCGAGGCATCAAAGGGTGACGCAAGCCCCGGCAGCACGACCTGCCACGGCATCATTGCGCACCTCTGCTGATCCGGAGCAGGGCGGGGCGGCGCGAATCACTCGCCAAAGGCTTGACCCTGCATCGGCCGCTGCCTAGGCTGCGGCCCAACTGCACCCATCTTTCGAGGAGGTCGGCTTGAACCGCGAGCAACGACTGGCTGAGTTGCGTCGGCGCCGTGAGCAATCGCTCGCGGGCGGCGGCGCGGACCGTGTCGCGAAGATCCACGCCAAGGACCGGCTGACGGCGCGCGAGCGCCTCGAGCTGCTGCTCGACGCGGGCTCGTTCGTGGAGATCGGGACTTTCGTGACCCATCGTTCGAATGATTTCGGGATGGCCGAAAAGCGAATCACCGGAGATGGCGTGATCGCGGGCTGGGGTCTGGTGGATGGAAGGCTCGTGTACTGCTTTGCTCAGGACTTCACGGTTTTCGGCGGCACCATGAGCGAGGCGAATGCGAAGAAGATCTGCGCGATCATGGACCTCGCCATGGAGAACGGCGCTCCCGTCGTGGGCCTCAATGACTCCGGGGGGGCGCGCATCCAAGAAGGTGTCGTCTCGCTCGGCGCTTATGCCGACATCTTCCTGCGCAATACGCTCGCTTCGGGCGTCGTCCCGCAGATCTCGGCGATCATGGGGCCATGCGCGGGCGGCGCGGTCTACTCGCCCGCCATCACCGACTTCACGATCATGGTCGATGGCACGAGTCACATGTTCGTGACCGGCCCCGAGGTGATCAAGGCCGTGACCTCCGAAGAGGTCAGCTTCGAGGACCTCGGCGGCGCTATGACACACAATTCCAAGAGCGGAGTCGCGCATTTCTGCGCCAAGGATGACGCCGACGGCATTCGCCACGTGCGCCGCCTGCTGTCGTTCCTGCCCTCGAACAACTCGGAGGACCCGCCGCGGCGCCCCTGCACCGATCCCATCGAACGCCGGGATGCCGAGCTCTCGACGCTCGTTCCCGAATCGCCGGACAAACCCTACGACATGAAAGATGTGGTTCGCCGCGTGGTGGACGACGGCGACTTCTTCGAAGTCCACGAACACTTCGCTGCCAACATCGTCGTCGGCTTCGCGCGCCTGAACGGGCGCCCGGTGGGAATCGTCGGCAATCAGCCCAAGGTGCTCGCTGGTGTGCTCGACATCGATTCGTCGGTGAAGGCCGCGCGATTCGTCCGCTTCTGCGATGCCTTTGGCATCGCGCTCGTCACCTTCGAGGACGTGCCCGGCTTTCTTCCCGGCACGCGCCAAGAGTGGGGCGGAATCATCCGCCATGGGGCCAAGTTGCTGTACGCGTACTGCGAGGCGACCGTACCCAAGCTCACCGTGGTCACGCGCAAGGCCTACGGCGGCGCGTACGACGTCATGTCCAGCAAGCACATCCGCGGCGACTACAACGTCGCGTGGCCGAGTGCCGAGATGGCGGTGATGGGCGCCGAGGGGGCGGTGAACATCCTTTACCGAGAGGAACTCGCAAAGGCCCAGGACCCGGTCGCTGAGCGCAGACGCTTGATCGCCGAGTACAACGACAAGTTCGCCTCGCCGTGGATCGCGGCGGAGTTGGGTTACCTCGACGACGTGATCGAGCCGGAGGATACGCGCCCGAAGCTGATCGCCGCCCTCGAGATGCTGCGCCATAAACGACAGACCCTGCCGTCCAAGAAACACGGAAATCCCCCGCTGTGAGCGAAGCCTGAATGTCGGGCGTGCCGGACGTCTGACGAGGTCGGGCGGGGTGCGGACTGGCAAGGTGAAAGCCAACGGTATCAGCCTCACAGCCGATGACGCAACCTTCTTCTCCTATCGTCACACCACCAACATCGCATCACCGTAGGAATAGAAACGATATCGCTCCCGGACGGCGTGGGAGTATGCATTTTGCAATAGTTCAGATCCGGCCAGCGCCGCCACGAGTAGCAACAACGTCGTACGTGGAAGATGGAAGTTGGTGAGCAACGCATCTGCGGCCTGAAAATGGTAGGGCGGAAGGATGAATTTGCGGGTCCAGCCACTTGCCGCTCCGAGCCGACCTCCGTTGGCATCGCAGGCCGACTCCAGTGTCCGGACGGCCGTGGTGCCCACGGCGATGATGCGGCCACCCTTGGCCCGCGCCGCGGCCAACTTCTCAGCCGCCGCTGCGCTCAACTCGAACCACTCCTCGTCCATGCGATGTGCATGCGGGTCCGCCGTGGTGATCGGACGGAATGTGCCGGGTCCGACATGCAACAACAGGGGCGCGCTCGATACACCCATCGCTTCAAGGGCAGAGAGGAGATCGCGGGTGAAATGCAGCCCCGCCGTGGGCGCAGCGACCGCGCCTTCGACGCGGGAGAACACCGTCTGGTAACGCTCACGATCCTCTGCCCCCGGCGCTCGCCGGATATACGGCGGCAAGGGAATCCCACCCTGAGACTGCAATGTCTCGTGTAACGCGCCGCGGACGATCCGCACCACGCGCTCGCCCTGTTCCCCCTCGTCCACCACCTCGAGTGCCAGCGTGTCGTCCGCGGTGGCGAGTAAGGCACCGAGAGAAGCGTGCCGCGCGGGTTTCGCCAATACCCGCCAGCGTTCGCTCGTTGCCCCGGCCTCTTCGGGCCGCACGAACAACATCTCCACTTTGCCGCCGCTGGAGCGATGCAGCATGAGCCGAGCAGGACGCACCCGCGTCTCGTTCAGGGCGAGGATGTCACCGGGGCGCAGCCATTGGCCGAGTTCCGAGATCCGGGTATCGGTCAAGTGGCTGGTTGCCCGATCGACGACGAGCAAGCGCGCGTCCTCACGGCGTTCGGACGGGTGTTGCGCAATCAACTCCTCGGGGAGTTGGTAGTCCAGGTCCTCGAGGCGCATGAGACGCTAAGTCAGCGGGAGTTCGGGATGCAGCGGCTCCGCACCGCCGTTCTGCAGGCGACTCGGCACCGCGAGCCGCAGGTGTTCGTACGCCATGCGTGTCGCCTCGCGTCCGCGAGCGGTGCGCCGAATGAATCCTTCCTGGACGAGGAAGGGCTCGTAGACGTCTTCGAGGGTTCCCGCATCCTCCCCCAACACGACCGCGAGCGATTGCAGTCCCACCGGGCCGCCGTCATAGCGTTGGATCATGGCCTCGAGCAATCGCCGGTCCATCTCGTCGAGCCCACGCTGATCCACTTCGAGCAACTGCAGAGCCTCACGCGTCACGGCGCGCGTGACCAGACCGTCGGCCTTGACCAGGGCGAAATCCCGCACTCGGCGCAACAGCCGGTTGGCGACTCGCGGCGTTCCGCGGGAACGACGCGCGATCTCGAGGGCCGCGTCCTCATCGATTTCGGCAGCCAGGATGCCGGCCGAGCGGCGCACGATGTGGCAGAGGTCCTCGGTCGCATAGAAGTCCATGCGGAGTGTGACGCCGAAACGCGCTCGCATGGGCGCAGACAGCAGGCCCGACCGCGTCGTGGCACCGACCAACGTGAACGGGTCCAGGGTGAGCTTGAGTGAGCGGGCGCTGGGGCCCCGGTCGAGCAGGATATCGAGGGTGAAATCCTCGAGGGCCGAGTAAAGATACTCCTCGACGACGGGGCTCAGGCGATGGATCTCATCAATGAAGAGGATGCCACGTGGGCCAAGGTTGGTGAGAAGCCCCGCGAGGTCGCCGGGGCGCTCGATGACGGGCCCCGACGTGTGCGTGATCTCCACTCCCAGCTCATGCGCAAGGATCGAGGCGAGCGTGGTCTTACCGAGCCCGGGCGGCCCGTGGAACAGCACATGGTCCATGGCCTCTTCGCGTTGGCGAGCAGCAGCCAGGAAGATGGCGAGTTGTTGGCGCACCTGCGGCTGCCCGACGAAATCATCGAGTGCGCTCGGGCGCAGCTTCTTCTCCTCGCGCAGGTCCTCGGGGAACGGCTCGGGGTCGGCAAGCCGATGCATTGACATCGGGGTGCGGGGTTCGCGGGGCGGGGGCATCACCAGGCTCCTGGGGTCAGCGCGTCAGGATCGCGGAACGACCGAGGCCGGCGAGCGTCCGCTTCACCAGCGCCTCGAGCGTAAGGTCCGGTTCTGTTGCCGCGACTCGTTGGACCGCCTCGTGCGCTTGGGCTGAAGAATACCCGAGTGTGACGAGCGCCGCGACCGCATCGGTGAGGCGCGCATCTTGTGCCCGCACAGTGCCGCCCTTGTGGGCCGCGGTGGGGGCCATCGCGACGAAATCGAGCTTGTCGCGCAACTCCACGACCATCCGTTCGGCGGTCTTGCGTCCGATGCCGGGCAAGCGCACGATCGCGGGCAGATCCTCATCGCGGATGGCACGTGCGAGCATGGCCGGCTTGAGCCCCGAAAGCGCAGCGAGGGCGAGCTTGGGGCCCACCCCATTGACGGTGATCAGCAAGTCGAAGAGCCTCAGCTCGTCGGCGTCGAGAAACCCGAACAACAACTGCGCGTCCTCGCGCACCACGTGCCGCGTCAGCAGCTTCGCCTCGGCGCCGGCCGGAGAGAGCACCGCCAGCGTCTGGGTGGAAACCTGCAACAGATAGCCGACCCCGCCGGCCTCGATCACGCAGGAACCGTCACCCTTTTCGAGCACGATACCCCGCACCGAAGCAATCATCGGTTCCCCTTGCTCGCCAGTAAGGCCTCGAGCCGCCTGGCGGCGGGCGAACTGGCGCGTGGCGCGGTGAAGCGCGCCTTCGATAAGTGACAGACCGCGCCTGCCAAAGCGTCGGCGGCATCGGACTGAAGTGTCCCCGTGAGGCCCATGAGGCGGCGCACCATGAATGCCACCTGCTCCTTCGCGGCCGCGCCATTGCCGGTGACGCTCAACTTGATTTCCCGCGGGCTGTACTCAGCCACCTCGATTCCTCGTTGAGCCGCGGCAACCATGAGCGCCCCGCGCACGTGACCAAGCACCAGGATTGAACGGACGCTCTCATGATAGAAGGCCTCTTCAATCACGACGCAATCGGGCGCGACCCGGTCGATCACCTCACCGACCTCGCGCGCGATGAGCAGGAGCTTCTCGGCAAGGGGAAGCGTGCTCTTGGGCGAGACATGGCCGTGCAGGACGCAGTGGAAGCGATTGCCTTGCTTCTCCACCACGCCATAACCGGTCCGTCGGCTGCCAGGGTCCACTCCCAGGACGCGCATACCCTCAGGGTGCGACTACTGGGACAGCTTGGCAAGCAATTCGTCGGACATCTCGAAGTTCGCGTACACCTTCTGAACGTCATCGTTGTCCTCGAGCGCCTCAATCAGGCGGAGCACCTGAGTGGCCTCCTTCTCATCGACCGGGACGTGGAGCGACGCCAATTTGGTGATCTCGGCGCTCAGCACGGTGACGCCGCGCGTGGCGAGCGCCGCCTTGACGCCCTCGAACACAGCGGGCGACATGACGACATCGAAGTGCTCGCCCAAGCCGACGACGTCCTCCGCCCCGGCCTCGAGTGCGACCTCCATCAGCAGGTCTTCGGCGATTGCGCTCCGATCGAGCACGATCACAGCGCGCGGCTTGAACAGGTAGGACACACTCCCCGCCTCGCCCAGGCTGCCATTGTTCCGGGCGAATGTGTGGCGTATCTCGCTCGCCGTGCGATTGCGGTTGTCCGTGGCGCAGTCCACCAGGATCGCGACACCGCCGGCGCCGTAGCCTTCGTACCCGATCTCCTCATAGGCTGCGCCTTCAATCTCACCCGTGCCGCGCTTGATGGCCCGCTCGATATTGGCCGCCGGCATGTTCACCGATTTCGCCCCCGCGATCGCGGTCCGCAACCGCGGGTTCGATTCGGTTTCTGCGCCGCTCGCACGCGCGGCCATGGTGATCTCCTTGATGTACTTGGTGAACAGTTTCCCACGCGCCGCGTCGGTCGCGCCCTTTTTGCGCTTGATCGTGGACCATTTGGAATGCCCGGACATGATCGTGGAACCGCCTCACGCATGGTGAGTGGCGCCGACCTCCTTGTCGGTTCGCGCAGCCGCAACGACGCGGTCAGCGAGTTCGCGCGGGATCTCCTCGTAGTGGCCGAACTTTGCCGCGTAGTGGCCACGCCCCTGAGTGATGGAGCGCAGGTGGGTGGCGTATTTGTACAACTCCGCCATGGGGACCTCCGCCCGGATGACCTGATGGTGGCCGTCCGCCTCGGCGCCACGGATCTTTCCGCGGCGGGACGAGAGATCGCCCATCACGTCGCCGAGGAACTCCTCCGGGACGCGAACCGTGACCTCGTCGAATGGCTCGAGCAGGATGGGGTGCGCCTTGAGGATGGCCTGATGGAAGCAGATCTCGGCTGCGATCTTGAAGGCCATCTCGGAAGAATCGACGTCGTGATACTTGCCGAAGAACACGGCGACCCGCACGTCCACCACGGGGTAGCCGGCAATCGGGCCCTTCTCCATGCCTGCGACGACCCCCTTTTCGACCGCGGGGATGTACTGCCCGGGAATGACGCCGCCCTTCACCTCGTCGACAAAGTCGAGCTTCCCGCCCCGCGGTAGCGGCTCGACACGCAAGTGGACTTCGCCGAACTGGCCGCGGCCGCCGGATTGTTTCTTGTGGCGATACTCGTCCTGGGCCGTGCCCCGGATGGTTTCGCGATACGGCACCCGAGGGCGCGTCAATGTGACATCGACCCCGAAGCGTTTCCGGAGTCGCTCCACGAGAATCTCCAAGTGCAACTCGCCCATGCCCTGCACGAGTGTCTCTTTCGTGCTCTCCTCATAGTGGCGCGCGAGGGTCGGATCCTCCTCGTGCAGCCGAGCGAGCCCGGTGGCCAACTTCTCGTCATCCGCCTTGTTCTTGGCGTGGATACATTCCGACACCACCGGCGCCGGGAAATCCGGAGGCGCCAATCGCACCGCGCGTGACTTGTCGGCCAGCGTGTCGCCGGTGTGTGTCTCGCGAAGCTTGACTGCAGCCACGATGTCCCCGGCCGCGGCGCCCCGGCAATCCGAGCGATCTTTGCCCACCAGATGATAGAGCGCACCGAGCTTTTCGTGACGTGCCCGTCCGGTATTGAGCAATTCCTTGCCTGGCTCGATGTGCCCCGACCATAGGCGGATCAGCGACAACTCACCCAGATGCGCCTCGGCCAGCGTCTTGAACACCGTCGCCGCGACCGGACCCGTCGCCTCTGGTTTGCATTCGATCGCGCCGCTGCCATTGCCGACCGACTCCCCCTGCTGCGGATGGACATCAAGTGGAGAGGGCAGCACATCGACCACTTCGTCCAGGACTTCCTTGACGCCGAGGTTGTGATAGGCAGAACAGCAGAACACTGGAGCAAGATCGCACTGCACCACCCGCTCGCACAGCCCGCGGCGGATTTCCTCGACAGTGAGATCGCCCGTGGTGAGGAACTTCTCCATGAGGTGCTCGTCACCCGTGGCCGCCTCCTCGAGCAGACGGGCGCGCGCGGCCGCCGCTGCCTCGGCCATTTCCGCGGGGATGAGGGCCTCCTGGCTATTCTCTTCCATCCCCTTGCCCGTGAAGGTGAATGCCTTGTTCTCGATGAGGTCGACGATGCCGTGGAATTCGTTGGCACTGCCGATGGGGAGCTGCACCGGGATAGCGTTCAGACCGAGCTTGGCATGACAACTGCGGACGGCGGCAGCGAAGTCCGCGTGCTCCTTGTCCATC
>JBDSKE010000167.1:0-13038 GCA_039917105.1 Candidatus Eiseniibacteriota bacterium
CATCCGCCACTGCCTGCAGCAGCGTCTGCTGCTCACTCACGCCGTCCTCCGAACGGGCCAGCCGCTGCTGGCCATGGCCTGTTTGAACTCCGCCACCGTATGCACGCCATCATGCAACACACCCGCGATGAGCACGGCGTCAGCTCCTGCCGCGCAGGCTTCCGCCGCATGCGCCGGCGTTCCTGCGCCCCCGGATGCGATCACCGGCACCGCCACCGCGCTGCTCACCGCGACCAGCAGTGCGGCATCGTAGCCGCCGCGCCCGCCGTCGGCATCGACACTGGTCAGCAGGATCTCGCCTGCGCCGCGCGACACGCACTCGCGCGCCCACGCCACCGCATCGAGCGCGGTGTCGCGTCGGCCGCCATGTGTGACCACCCGCCACGAGCCATCCTCGCGGCGCGCGTCGATGCTCGCCACGATGCACTGCGACCCGAAGTGGGCGGCAGCCTCGGTGAGCAGGCCAGGTCGCTCAACCGCGGCGCTGTTCACGCTCACTTTGTCGGCCCCCGCCCGCAGCGCGAGTGCCACATCGTCCACCGTTCTGATGCCGCCGCCCAGCGTGAGCGGCACGAACAACTGCTCGGCCGTCCGACGCACCAAGTCGAGCACGGCCCCACGCGCTTCATGCGTCGCCGTGATGTCGAGGAACACGATCTCGTCGGCGCCTTGGACCTCGTACTGACGCGCCAGTTCCACCGGGTCGCCCACATCGCGCAGGCCCACGAACCGAGTTCCTTTCACCACGCGCCCGCCCTGCACGTCGAGGCAAGCGATCACCCGGCGCATCAACATTCGTCCGCCTCGAGCGCGACCGAACCCTTGGTGCTGAAGACATCCGGGGCGGGGGCGAGCGCTTGACGCAGCGCGAAGCCCGTGGCCTTGAACGCTGCTTCGACCACGTGGTGACGGTTCCGCCCGCGCCGCACGTCAAGGTGAAGCGTCACACGGGCGTGGTCGCACAGGGAACGGAAGAAATGGTCGTACAACGATGACGGCAGCGGGCCTTGGTAAAATGGACGACCACCCGCATCGAGCGTAACGGCGACAAGGGCATCGTCCATTGCCACGACTTGATGGGCGTAGCGTGCGATCGGCGCGCGCACCAGGGGACCAAGCGCCTCGCCCAGCGTGATGGCCACATCCTCGATGGTGTGGTGCTTGAGGTCGCCCTTGGCCTGCACTTCCAGGTCGAGGCCGCTGTGGCGCGACAGCGTGACCAGCATGTGGTCCAGGAACGGCTGCCCCGTGCTCGATTGGCACACACCCACCCCGCGCGTGAGCGTGACACGCACGTCCGTCTCCCGGGTCTTCCGTGTCACGGTACTCATCGTCCGAATCTCGCGGCCGCTTCGGCCTCGATCGCGCCCGTGTACAACGCCATCCCCACGATCACCGCATCCATTCCGATCCCCTCCAGTCGTGTGAGGTCCTGATACGTTCCAATACCGCCCGAGGCGAACAGTGCGTGCCGAGTGCGTGGTCGCAGGCTCGCCAACATCTCCAGATCCGGCCCCTGCATGCGGCCCTCGAGTTGCACCGATGTCACCAACAATCCCGCAAGCGCCAGCGCGTCCCATGTCGAGACGGCATCCTCCAGCGCGAGTGGCAGCACACGCGTCCACCCGTGCGTGGTGAGTCGGCCGTCCCGCACGTCCGCCGCGAGAACCACGCGTCCGGGGAATGCTGCGGCCAACTCGTTCAACCATTCCGGTTCGAGCAATGCCCGGGTGCCCACCACCACACGGGTGGCGCCGGCATCCAAGAGCCGTTGCACTCGCATGGTGTCGCGCACTCCGCCACCCACCTGCACTTCAAATCCCCCAAGCCCTGCCAACGCTTCGACCGTGGCCGCGTTCGCACCGCGCCCGGTGGCTGCATCGAGGTCGACCACATGCAGTTCGGCGAAGCCGGCCACGCGCCATCGCTGGGCCACCGCGAGTGGATCGGGCAATCGCACCGCCTCGGCCGCATAGTCTCCGCCCACCAACTGCACACACTCGCCCTCGCGCAGGTCCACCGCGGGAATCACGCGCATGTCATTGCCTCGGCGAGGAACGCGCGCAGGAACGCGAGTCCCGCCAGCGAACTCTTCTCGGGATGGAACTGTACGCCCAGTACTCGCCCCTGCCGCACGATCGCCGGAAACCTATCGCCATCCAGTTCGCTCCAAGCCGTGACGCAGCCGGTATCCGTGGGGCGGCAGGCGTAGCTGTGCGCGTAGTACACCGCGTCGAGCGGCGCCTGTTCGAGCAGTGGCTCGCGCGTTTCGACCAGTGAGTTCCAACCCAGGTGCGGAACCCGTGCGGCGTGCACCCGCGTGACGCGACCCGCGAACACGCCCAGGCCAACGCCCTCGCCTTCGTCGCTGCCCTCGAAAAGCAATTGCATCCCCAGACAGATCCCCAGCGCCGGGGTGCCCGAAAATAACGCCGCACGCATCGCCTCGCGCGCGGGCACGAGCCGGGCGGCGGCTGGCGCGAACGCCCCGACTCCCGGCAGCACGATGGCATCGGCGCCTGCCAGGTGAGCGGGTTCGTCCGTGATGAAGGGCTCCGCACCCGCGGCAGCCAAAGCCTTGGCCAGGGAATGCAGGTTCCCTGCCCCATGGTCGAACACCGTCACGCGCATACGGGTCTCTGCCACGCGCGCGCGGACGCCGCATGCGCCGGCAACCCCTCAGCCTCGGCCAGCGTTGCCGTGATCCCAGCAAGCGCAGCCGCGCCCGCCGGCGTGACCCGCTGCCAACTGGTCCAGCGCATGAACTCGAGCACCGACAATCCAGACCACGCGCGCGCCGCTCCGGCTGTTGGCAGCACGTGGTTTCCGCCGCTGGCGTAATCTCCGAACGCAACCGCGCTCGACTCGCCCAGGAACACCGCGCCGGCGCCGCGTGTGCGCGCGAGAGCCGCCTCGGGATCTCGCACATTCAGCACCAGGTGCTCTGCTGCATAGGCGTTCGCGAATGCAATCGCTTCATCGAGCGAATCCGCCACCAGCACCCCGCCATGCGCGGCAAGCGCCGCTCCCACCAGTTCGTGCCGGGGTGTCGCGGCCGCCTCGGCCGCGAGCGCGGCCAGAACCGCGGTGGCGTCGCATCCCACCATCACCGCCATCGCACGCGCTTCGGGATCATGCTCGGCCTGCGCCACCAGTTCGCGCGCCACCGCCGCGGCATTGGCGCGGTCGTCCGCGATGACCAACACCTCACTCGGTCCCGCGGGCGCATCGATGGGCACAAGCCCGGCCACTTGGCGCTTGGCTTCCGTCACCCACGCATTGCCTGGGCCGACGATGCGGTCCACCCGGGGGACGCTCGCGGTGCCATAGGCCATCGCCCCGATCGCCCCTGCCCCGCCCAGCGCGAACACGCGGTGCACGCCGGCGATCGCCGCGGCGGCGAGCACCAGGTCCGGGGGGGTGCCATCGCCGTCGCGTTCGGCTGGAGTGCAGAGCACCACTTCGCCCACACCCGCCACGCGCGCGGGGACCGCGGCCATCAACACACTGCTGGGGTAAACCGCTCGGCCACCAGGCGCATAGATGCCCACGCGTGCAAGCGGATCGGGTCTGCGTCCCACGGTCACGCCCGGGGTCACCTCGACCCGTACTTCACTGGGTGACTGTGCTGCGTGTGCGCGGCCCAGATGCTCGGCGGCCGCTTCGAGCGCCAATCGCACAGCAGGGGATATCCGCTCGGCTGCCGCGAGCACCCGCGCGCGCGGCACCTCGAGCGCATCCAGCGCCACGCCATCGAAGCGCGCCGTGAGCGAGCGCAGGGCCGCATCGCCCTCGTCCCGCACCCACGCGAGGATCGCAGCCACCTCATCGCGCCGCTCGCCGTCGGCCGCTGTCAGCGCTCCGCTGCGTGTCGCCAGTACTGCGTCCCGCGCCTTGGCCAGCGCACCTGAGTGCCGCAACAGGAGCATGCTCATGGCACCAACCGCTCGATGCGCGTCACCAGGATGCCGCAGCCACCCACCCCCTGCAGCGCCTCGATCAGGCGGTCGAGCCCTTCGGCGGGCACCACCGCGTGCACCGCGACCCACTCGCCACCATTGAGGATGTCCACGACCGTGGGTCCCGAGATGCCCGGAAGCATGCGCTTCACCTCGGCCAGTGCGCCCCGCGGCACATTGGCCATGAGGTAGCGCTTGCCGCGTGCCCGCACCACCGAGGCGAGCACGTTCTCGAGCCGCGCCAGTGATTCGCCACGCTCTGCCTTATGGGGCGTGGCAGGCGCCACTAATCGGGCCGTCGACTCGAGCAGCGTGCCGACCTCGCGCAAGCCGTTCATGCGCAGCGTCGAGCCCGTGCTGGTCAAGTCCACCACCACGTCCGCCACCCCCAGGTGCGGCGCGATCTCGACAGCGCCCGACATGGGCACCACCTCCACCTCGCACCCCAACGCCGCGAATGCCTGTCGCGTGAGGCGCGGAAAACTGGTGGCCACGCGCGTGCCGTTCGTCACGTCCGCGAGCGTGTGCACGGGTCCTTCTTCGCGCGTGGCCACCACCAGTCGACAGCGCCCGAATCCCAGATCGAGTCGGTCCACCAGCGGCCTGCCCGATTCACCCAACTGGTCGAGCCCGGTGATCCCCACGTCGGCGGCGCCATCGGAAACGAACTCGGGCACATCCTGGGCGCGTACGAACAGCGCTTCGTATTCGCCTCCCAGCGTGGCGCGCAGGGCGCGGTCGCCCGCTGCGCGCAGTGACAATCCTGCGTCAGAGAGTAGTTCGCGCGTGTCATCGAAGAGTCGGCCTTTGTTCGGCATCGCGATTCGCAGCATGGGATCCTCGGGTTGCGGGATGGGCGGGGCCAAAAAAAGCTGCGGCCCGTCGTGGGAACGACGGGCCGCGGAGTCGGCGTTGTTCGGGGCCTTGAGGTCGCTACCCGATCACGCGCACACATCCCCGACCCGTCGGGCCGTGATGACGATGCACATGATGATGCTGGCGGGAGGTCTTCATGACGGGAGGATTAGTACTTGGGAGCGTCTGCGAGGTCAAGTGCGCCTGCTTCGCCTGGCCAGTTCCCGCACCGGAGCATGCCGAAAACATGTGGTGAGGTGGTCGTTCACCATACCAATCGCCTGCATGTAGGCGTAGACGATGGTGGACCCCACGAACTTGAACCCTCGGCGGCGAAGTTCGTTGCTGATCGTGTCGGACAACTCGGTCCGGGGCTGGACCTGGCGAATCACTCCGTGCTGATTCTGCACCGGGACACCGCCGACATAGTCCCACAGGAAACGGTCGAAGCTGCCGCACTCCTGCTGGACTTTGAGGAATGCGCGGGCGTTGCTCACCGCCGCGTTCATCTTCTGGCGGTTGCGCACGAGCCCGGCATCCAACAACAACCGCTCGATACGGCGCGGCGTGTAACGCGCCACCTTCTCGACCACGAACCCATCGAAGGCGAGCCGATAGTTCTCGCGCTTGTTCAGGATCGTTTCCCACGAGAGGCCCGCTTGGTGGCCGTCGAGGACCAACTTCTCGAACAGCGCCCGGTCGTCGTGTTCGGGCACGCCCCACTCGGTGTCGTGGTAGTGCACATACAATGGATTCGTGAGCTTGGCCCAGGCACAACGCGCGCGGCCATCCGCCACGGGCTCGGGCACGGCCTTGGCGGCGCGACCCTGCTTCGCCGCCGTCATCGCATCATCCCCGAGATGAATACGAACGACAGAACCACGCCCACGACCGTGACCAACGCCAATGCTCCGGCCAATGCCAGCTCCCAGCGCGACTCGCGTTCGTGTGAGAACCGCATCGCCTCTGCCGCGATGAACCCTGCGGCAAAACCCCCGCCGTGCGCCCAGTTGTTGGTGCCCGGCATCATGAATCCGAACAGGAACATGATCACCACGGTGCCCCAGAGCTGGCCCGTCAGCTGCGACTGTCCGGTCCGCCTGCCGTACACGATCAACGCGGCGAACAATCCGTAAATCGCACCCGAGGCGCCAATGGTCAGGTGCACTCCCGCCAGATTACTCACCAGGAATCCGCCCACGCCGGCGACCATGAAGATCACGAACGCGCGCACCGAGCCGAATAAGTCGACCACGATGGGCAGGTAGCGCGAGGTGAACAGCATGTTGAACAGGATGTGCAGCGCACTGCCGTGCAGGAAGACCGCGGTGAACAGTGTCCACCAGAAGCCGGCCTGCTGAAGCCGGTCGCTGGTGGCACCCAAGCGCAGCAGCGCCGTACTGGAGGGCGAGAGAATGTCGAACAACCCGCGCATGTGGAAGATCGCGCCAGGGTCCAGCAGCAGCGATGCCACGAACAGGATGACGCAGGTGACGATCACCACCCGGGTCAGGTCGAGCTTACCGCCGAGCCAGCGCTGCAGCATGGGGCCATAACCGAACATGCCGGGTTGCCAAGCACCGCAGAAGGGGCACTTCTGCTCGCCCGCTCCAATGAGCCGTTCACATTTTGGACAGACGATCGCACCCGTGGTTCGTCGCATGTGTGGCCAGCATAGGCGAACGCGCGCGCGCGCTCCAACGCCTCTGGGACTTGACCGCCCTGCACCTGCCCGCCAACGTGCGGCGCATGAGCTTCCTCCTGCCGCAGGACCGGATCGCCACGATCGACCGGATGCAGCCCGTGGACATCCATGGCGACCGCTACTTCGATCTGGCGCTCGTGTACGAAGGCGACGTCTCGGGAGGGACCCGCATCGCGCGCGTTTCGCGCTCGGAATGCCCCGAGGGCCTGGCACCCGGCGACCGCGTCAGCGTCCGCCTCGTGATGGGCGTGGTCACGCGGGTCTCGCGCGTCGGCTGAACGGAATGGACTTCAGCTCCGCGGTGCGTCCAAGGCGTCTCGCACCTTGGCCGCGATGTCCGAGATGGAGAAGGGCTTCTGAAGGAAGTGGACCCCGTCCTTGAGTACGCCGTGGCGAGCGATGACATCGGCGGTGTATCCCGAAATGAACAGACACTTGAGCGTTGGATGACTTGCCAGGAGCGTGACCGCGAGGTCGCGCCCGTTCATCTCGGGCATGATCACATCGGTCACAAGCAGATCGATCGCGCCCTTGTTCTCTTGGGCCACTCGAATCGCCTCGCCAGGGCCACTGGCCCCCAGCACCACGTAGCCCTGCGCTTCAAGTACTCGGGAGGCCAGGTTCAACAAGGCGGGCTCGTCCTCTACGAACAGTACGGTCTCATGCCCGCGTTGTGCGGGGGCCGCCGGGTCCTCGGCACGCTTGGATTCCGATGTACCCACGAACCGGGGCAGGTGGATCTCGAACGCTGATCCGCGGCCGGGCTCACTGGACACGCTGATGAATCCCAGATTCTGGCGGACGCTTCCGTAGACGGTGGCCAGCCCAAGGCCGGTCCCCATCCCTGCTGGTTTCGTGGTGTAGAACGGCTCGAAAAGATGGGCGATGTCCGATTCCTCGATCCCCCGGCCATCGTCGCGCACGACGAGTTGGACATAGTCCCCGGGGGTCGAATCGGGATGATCCTCACAGTACTTCTCGTCGATCGTTCGATTCGTCGCCTCGATCGTGACGTGGCCCACATCAGTGATGGAATCGCGGGCGTTGAGGCACAGGTTGGTGAGCATCTGGTCAAGCTGCGAGGGATCCAGCTTGACGGCCCAGAGACCGGGCTGGTGATGCCAGTTGAGCGAGATGTGCTCGCCGATCAACCGCTGAAGCATGGTGAGCATGCTCGGAACCGTCTCGTTCAGGTCCAACGTTCGCGGTGCCACGGGCTGCTTGCGGGCGAATGCGAGAAGCTGTCGCGTGAGGCCTGCCGAGCGCTGGGCGGCAGCGCTGATCTCCATCAGGTCGGCATGGAGCGGATGGGTCGGGCCCACTTGTCCCATGGCGATCTCCGCGTGTCCGATGACAACACCTAGCATGTTGTTGAAGTCGTGCGCCACGCCACCCGCCAATCGACCCACGGATTCCAATCGCTCGGCCTGCCGGAGTCGCGCCTCCAATCGGGAGTTCTCCTGCTCGGCGTGCCAACGCTTGGTGACATTGGTGTGCGCCACCACCACGCCTTGGCCGACTGTTCCCATGGGTGTCACGTTCAAGGTGAACCAACGCTGCTCCTGCGGCGAGTGGCAGGGATAATCGACGCTGAAGCTGGGAGCGCGTCCATCCAGGACCGCCTGGATGCCGTCGCGGATGGCGGTGCCTGATTCCGAGGCGAGCCCGACATCTCCTGAACAAGCGGCGAGGTAATTGGTCCCCACATCCGTGCGCGGAGCAGCGATCCCCGCCTCGAACCCATTCTCGAGCGCGAACTTCCGCCAAGGCTGATTCACGGTCACAATGGTGCCATCACCGTCCAACACGGCGATCTCTGCGGACACGGAGTCCAGGATCGCAAGGCTGAACGCCTCGCTCCGGCGCAATGCGGCTTCGGCCTGATGACGTTCGATCGCGATGCTCGCCAAATGGGCGCCGTGCTCGATGGAGGTCAGTTCCGGGGCACGCGCAATGCGGGGAGAATCGAAGTAGAACGCCAGAGTTCCCAAGACGGAGTTGTGAATCGACATGATCGGCACCGACCAGCACGCCTGCAATCCATGCGGCAGCGCGAGGTTCTTGTGATCATGCCACAGGGGGTCGGTAGCGATATCGGCCGCGATCGTTGTCCTGCGATGGTGCGCGGCCGCGCCGCAGGAACCCACGGCCGGGCCGATCTCGATCCCCTCGATCGCCTGACAATATTCTGCAGGCAAGCTTGGAGCTGCGCCGTGCCGCAGGTACCGGCCCGTCGGATCGAGTAGCAGGACGGAACCTCGCATGCCCGGAAAGAGTCCCTCGTACCCAAGCACCAGTTCTCGGAGTGTCTCGGCCAGCGTCCCCCCGCGCGCCAGGTGTTCCAGCACGCCGCGTTCCAACTCGCTCTGGGTCTGAAGGAGTCGGCGCTCCGTGACATCGCTGATGACGATTCGCAGAATCGGCGAACCATCGACTTCGCGAGCGGCGGCGGCTTCCAAGTGTGCCCAGAACTGCGTGGCATCGCTTCTGATCATCCGCAGGTCGAACGATTGGGGCTCGCCGGTGTCGGTCAGGCCCTTGCGATGCAGGTAAAGCACGTCCTGATCCGCGGGGAGGACGAAACGAATCAGTGGTTGCCGGTCCAGCGCACTTCGCGTCACACCAAACAAGGTTGCTGCAGCGAGGTTCGATTGCAGAATGTTCCCTGCCGCATCGACGGTGCAGTAGCCCACCGGCGCCAGGTCGTAAAGTTCGAAGTAGCGCGCGCGGGCAATATCCAGATGCTCTTGGGCATTGCGCAACTCGTCATTCTGAAGCTCCAACTCGATCTGGTGCACACGTAACTCGTGGAGCATGTGACGCGTATCGTCGGGCAACAGACCTTCGAGCTGTCGGGCCGAGCTGATCGCCCGCTTTAGATCCAGCTCCTCGGCTTGACGTCGGAGCTCCGCCTCGCTGTTCGAAGGATCACCCTGTGCCATCGGGCACCTCCGCCCCGCGGGCCAACTTCGCCTCCATCAGCCGTTCCGTCGTCGCGATTGCGTACATCGCGCCCTTGTCGTCCACCAGCGCGGTAGAGGCCATGGAGATTTCCACGACCGACCCATCCTTCCTGATGCGTTGAGCGCGGTATGGCTCGAGTACCTCGGAACGACTGAGCTGGTGAATCTTGGAAAGTGCATCTTCTCGCTGCCCCTTGGGGATCATCTCACGGATGTTCAGGCTCAGCGCCTCGTCTTCGCTCCAACCGAACATCCGCACGGCGCTTGGATTCCACGCCAGGATGCGGCCCTCCAAGTCCTGCATGATGATCGCATCGCTCGCGTCGCGCACCACCACGGAAAGGCGGAGCAGGTCGCTGCCCTTGCGCAACTCTTCCCGCGCCCGAACGACCTCGGTGATCTCCACGAACGTGATCACCGCGCCTTCGATCACATTGTCGAGCGTGCGGTACGGTTGGATGCGCATCGTGTACCACTTGCCCTCATGGGCCTGCACATCCACCTGGCGCGGGATCAATGTGTCCAACACCGCCTGCGCGTCCACGACCAACCGGTCGTAACCGACGAGATTGGAGACAATGTGTCCGACGGGCCGCCCCACATCACTGGGGAGCAGGTTCGTGATCGCGTTTGCGGCCGGGGTGAAGCGCATGATGCGTAGCTGAAGGTCCACGAAAAGCGTGGCGATCCCAGTACCCGCCAACAGGTTATTCATGTCGTTACTTGCAACGGAGAGGCCCGACACCTTTGTCTGCAACTCAGCGTTGACGGTGGCCAACTCCTCGTTGACCGATTGGAGTTCCTCCTTGGAAGTCTCCAGTTCCTCGTTGGCGGATTGCATCTCCTCGTTCACGGATTGCATCTCTTCGTTGGAAGACCTGAGCTCTTCGTTCGAAGTCCCCAACTGCTCGCGGGTCGTCTGAAGGAACTCCTCTTTGGCCTGCAACTCTCGATTCAGCGCCTCGATCCTCACGTCGACTTCGGGTAAAGGAACATCACCCGCTTCCGCTGACTTGGAGGCTGGCCATAACGGCGTGGGGGGGTCGCTCGTCCCTTCCTCCAGGATGACAATGAACATCGCCCCCTCGGTCGTGTCGGCGGGGTTCGCGGGGTTCGCGATCACCGGGCGGATCGTGAGATCGACCGTCGTGAAGTGACCGTTTGTCTGGACGCGCAGCCCCTTGGAGCGCACGACATCCTTGGTCCCCACCGCCTTGTGCAAAGCGATCGCCAACTCGCGTTGCAGACCCGGCCGAGCCATTTTCAGGATGTTATTCACGCTGGCCTCCCCCGGGACGGGTTCCAGATACATCCCGGTGCGGCCATAAAGGTAGAGGATGTCGCCCCGGGCATTCACGAGCGCGCCCGCCGGCGCCACCTGCATGAGCAGTGCCTGTTCGGTCAACTCGCGCAATGGCGGTTTCACAGGTTCAGCCCTCCTTTGAACAGGCTTCAAACCCCCGGCGTCAGATGACGTGTTGGGAGGGGTGAACTCCTCCAGGTTCACGCGGGGCGGCCCGAGAGGGTCTTCAATGCGCCGGTAGATCTTCGCCATGCGGTCCACGGGTGCGAAGTTCTGCGTGAAATCACCAACGGTTTCGGAGGTGCCCAGGAAGAGCATCCCGCCGGGGTTCAGGGAATGGTGGAAGAGTGGAATGAGCTTCTTCTGCAATCCACTCCCCATGTAGATCATGAGGTTCCGGCAGCTGATCAGGTCCAACCGGGAGAAGGGCGGATCCTTGATCACGTTCTGTTCGGAGAAGATCAGCATGTCGCGGATGACCTTGTTGATTCGGAGCGCACCGCCCCCGGCCTCCTTGGTGAAGAAGCGTGCGAGCCGTTCTGCCGAGACATGCGTGGCGATGCCGGGCTCATAGAGCCCGGCTCGGCCGGCGGCGATGGCCTGGTTGTCGATATCGGTGGCGAAGATCTGCACCGCGCAGCTCTGCTTCATCCGCTCGAGCCGCTCGTGGATGAGGATGCCGATGGAGTAGGCCTCCTCGCCCGTGGAGCAGCCCGGTACCCAGACACGGAACGCGCCTCCATCGGGCTTGTCGCACAGCAGCTTCGAGAGGACATCCTGTTCGAGCAGCTGGAAGGCCGCGGGGTCCCGGAAGAAGCTGGTCACCCCGATCAACAGGTCGCGGAACAGTGCGTCAATTTCGGTCGGAGTGTTTTGGAGGAACTGGCTGTATTCCTCCAGCGTGTCGAGCTGATGGACGGCCATGCGACGTTCCACCCGGCGTTGGATGGTGTTCGGTTTGTAATCCGAGAAATCATGCCCGGTCCGGGAGCGAAGCAGAATGAAGACTCTCTGCATTGCGTTTTCGACCCGGGGTTCCATGGGCAGCGCAAGATGCTTGAGCTTGCCGAAGGCATGCGAGACATATGCCATGATCGCAGCCAGCATCTCGCCGGGCGGCAATTGCAGATCCACGAGCCCGGTGGCAATCGCGCTGCTGGGCATGCCGTCGTATCCGGTCGTATCCGGCCGCTGAGCCACGACCATGCCGCCGTGACTCTTGATCGCTCGCACACCCAGAGTACCGTCACTACCAGTGCCAGAGAGCACGACCGCGATTGCGCGTTCGCGCTGGTCCTCTGCCAGTGACTGGAAGAAGAAATTGACTGGCAGGCGCAGACCGTGCGCCGCGCCGGGGTCGAGCAAATGCAACTTCCCGTTCATGAACGCCAAATCGCGACCCGGCGGAATGATGTAGATGCAGTTCGGCCGGACGGCGACACCGTCCACAATCTCGAAGACCTCAAGGCCTGTGAAGCGCCGGACGAGTTCAGTCAGCAGGCTCTTGTGGTTCGGGGCAAGGTGCTGCACCAGAACGAATGCCATGCCCGGGCTGGCGTCAGTCGGCATCCCTCTGAAGAAGGCCTCGAAGGCGCCAAGTCCACCCGCCGATGCACCGATGCCGACAATCGGGAATTTGGCGACAGGTTCACGCGCTATCTCCTCCACCTCGACCGGCTCGGCCTCGCTCGGAGGCTCGGGTGGCTTTGAGTTGTCCCTGTGCTTGGTTCCCATGATCGGCACCGTAACACCCCGAACCACAAATGGTGGGAGCCAATCACACCTGAATGCCACGCAGGCTTGAAATGCCTTCCGCGAATTGTATGAATTCCTATTCCAGGCTTCAAAGGGCGAGCCAGCGTCTGCGCTGACAATGGGTTGAACACGGCCCCCCGTAACAACCTCTGCCGAATGCGATTGATTCCCGCCGTGGCATGAATCTGGCTGTTTGCCCCTCCGGCGGCGACTGCGTTGGGTCTTGTGCGCGCTCGATTTGGTGCACAGGGTTCGGGCAAGTTGCCGATCTGTCTCTCCCGGATGGTGCGGGAGGGATCCCGAGTCAAAGCCGGACTTCCGTGGCTGCGAAAGGATCACCATGTTCCACGACGTGACGAAGGAAAGTGAGCAGGAAGAAGCCCTGGGCTTCCTCGATCAACTGGCGCGGACATCCACGGACCGCA
This sequence comes from Candidatus Eiseniibacteriota bacterium, assembly GCA_039917105.1. Lineage (GTDB taxonomy): Bacteria > Eisenbacteria > RBG-16-71-46 > RBG-16-71-46 > RBG-16-71-46 > CAIXRL01. The sequence continues at coordinate 12,966 of JBDSKE010000167.1, forward strand.
GGCAATTCCTGCGCTTCGCTGGAATATCCATCTTTGCGGCCGCCCTCGCGGGCTGCGGCAAGGACAACCCGGC
>JBDSKE010000168.1:0-8019 GCA_039917105.1 Candidatus Eiseniibacteriota bacterium
CGGCAGGAGCGATCGCCCGCACAAGTGTGGGCAGATCAGGCTGCGGGAACCGCTCGGCCAACAGAAGCTCGATCCCCGCCTTGCTCTTATGCTCGGCGGCAGCCAGGAGCTCGTCCGCCGTGTGTGCAGTCAGGTGCGGTGCCACCAGCAGCACCGACGTCAGGTTGAGCCGGCCGTCCGCCAGAGCAGCGAGGATCGCGGGGAACCGCCGAGCCGCGCGCGCGACCCGGATGCGCCTGAACGCAGCGTCCTCGGACATATGTAGTTCTTGCACGCAATAGACATACATCGAGGAATACGCGGCCGGCAGGTACAGCCGACGCTCGTCGACCTCGGCCAGGTGGGCCAGCAGTTCGGCAGTCGTCGCGCGATCGCGCACGACGAGTGACTTGAGGTCGCGCAAGAGCACATGGTCCGCAAGGTGCGACAGCGAGCAGGTCATCATGGCAGGCATCCGCGGGGGCAGGTCGCAGGGGCCGGGAGCACATGCCATTCATATCACGGGCTTTCGCGACGCTCGCAGATTCTCGCACAGCCCCAAACGCCGGCCGTCACGAAAAAGGTTCGGAATGCAGGGCGGAACAGCCGCCCACATGCCCGTTGCGCGCGTTGGTCGGCACGGCAACGTCCGGGCAGTGACTCCAGGGAAGTGCCTCTCCGGATTCCGTCAAGCGGAATCGTCGGTCCCAAGCCGCCCCCCGCGCTAGGACCACGAACTCCCGCACCGGTACGCACAACGGTTGTAGCGACGCGCCTCGCTCGATACGCTGCGTGTCTCAGAACTCCATCATTCCAGCCTCGGTCGGTCTTGCGTATTCGCGCGTGACCACCGGAGTTCTGTGTCATCGGAGGAATCGTGAATCGTCATCCGCGCCCGCTGATCACCGCCCTCGCCGTGTTCGCGCTCACCGCAACCAGCGCACTGCCAAACGCTGCGCTCGCGGCCCCTGCCAAGTCGGCCGTCGGCGCTTCGGTCCTGCCGCCCGACAACGCCCCGTTCTGGACCGGCAAGCCGAAAGCCGCCGCGTTCAAGGCGCGCACCCGCACGCGCCTCAAGCGAGCGCAGGCCTCGCTCGCCGTGCTCACCGCCACCAAAGGTCCGCGCACATTTGCGAATACATTGGTGCCGTATGACGAGATCCTGCGGCAGTTGGACATGGCGGGCTCGCAGTGTGGTCTGGTCGAGGAGACCAACCCGGATTCGGTCACGCGCGCGACCGCCGAAGGCATGAGCCAGGAGATCAGCAAGTTCGTCACCGACCTCTCGCTCAACCGCAAGGTCTACGACGCGCTCACGGCGCTCGACCTCTCGCACACCGACGCCGCCACCAAGTTCTATGTCGAGAAGACGCTGCGCGACTTCCGCTTGGCGGGCGTCGACAAGGATGAGGCCACGCGCAACAAGGTGAAGAAGCTGTCCGACGAACTGGTGCTGATCAGCCAGGAGTTCGGGCGCAACATCCGCGAGGACAAGAGCAGCATCACCTGCACCGTTGCCGAGCTCGAGGGCCTGCCGGCGGATTTCATCGAGCACCACAAGCCGGATGCGAGTGGCAAGGTCACGCTGACCACCGAGTACCCGGATGCCATCCCGATCGGCAACTACGCCAAGAGCGAGGATGTGCGCAAGCGCATGTACATGGCGTTTCAGAATCGTGCCTACCCCAAGAACATGACCGTGCTCGATCAGATGCGGGCCAAGCGGCATGAACTGGCCACCACGCTGGGGTTTGCGAACTGGGCCGACTATGTGACCGCCGACAAGATGGTGGGCAACGCCAAGACGGCGCAGGACTTCGTGGCGCGCGTGGTCGCGGCCTCGGGCGAGCGTCAGGCGCGCGAGTACCAACAGTTGTTGGCGGCAAAGCGCAAGGACCATGCGAACGCCACCGCCGTGAACTTCTGGGAGTCGGCGTACTACAGTGAGCAGTTGCGCCGGTCGCAATACAACTTCGACTCCCAGTCGATCCGCCCCTACCTGCCCTACGACCGCGTGGAGCAGGGCATCCTCGATTTATCCGCCAAACTTTTTGACGTCAACTTCAAGCGTGTGCCGAATGCACCAGTGTGGCACCCCTCAGTCAAGTGCTACGAGATGTACGACGCCGGCAAGCTGGCGGGCCGCTTCTACCTGGACATGCACCCGCGCGACAACAAATATAACCACGCGGCGCAGTTCGACATCCGCACCGGCATCGCCGGCCGCCAGATCCCCGAGGCGGCGTTGGTCTGCAACCTTTCAGGCGGCGTGGCGGGCGATCCGGGCCTGTGCGACTACAATGACGTGAACACGTTCTTCCACGAGTTCGGTCATTTGCTGCATACCATGTTCGCCGGGCGGCAGAAGTGGGCGGGCATCAGCGGCATCCGCACCGAGCAGGACTTCGTCGAGGCGCCCTCCCAGATGCTCGAGGAGTGGATGCGCTCGCCCGAAGTGTTGGCCTCTTTCGCCAAGCATTACCAGACCAACGAGCCGATCCCGGCCTCGCTGGTCAAGCAGATGAATCGCGCCAATGACTTTGGCAAGGGGCTCCTGGTGCGTCGCCAGATGGTCTATGCCGGCATGTCGCTGGGCTACTACGACCGCGACCCAGCGCGCGTGAACAGCGACGAACTCATGAAGGAACTGGTTACCAAGTACCAGCCGTACCCCTACGCCGATGGCACCCATTTCCAATGCGCGTTCGGTCACCTCGACGGCTACTCGGCGGTGTACTACACCTACATGTGGTCGCTGGTGATCGCCAAGGACATGTTCGCGCAGTTCGACTCGAATCACCTGATGGCGCCGGGCGTGGCCAAGCGCTATCGCGAGGCCGTGCTCGCGCCCGGTGGCTCCAAGCCAGCGGCCACTCTGGTCTCGGACTTCCTCGGGAGGCCATCGAACGAGACGGCGTGGAAGAAGTGGCTCGACTCGAGTGAGTGATCGCCGCTGAAACAAGTACGGCCGCCGCGAGCGCACTGCTCACGGCGGCCGTAATAGTTCTGGTTCGCGACGCTAGTCCGCCTTGGAGTTCTCTCCCGGCTTGACGGTGCCCGCCAGAAGATCGGCGTGATAGGACGAGCGCACCAGCGGCCCGCTCGCCACGCTCTCGAACCCGATCGATTCCGCGTATTCCTGATACGCCGCGAACTGGTCGGGGTGCACATATTCCACCACTGGCAGGTGCATCTTGGAGGGGCGCAGGTACTGGCCGATCGTCAGAAGGTGACACGAGTGCGCGCGCAGGGCGTCCATGGTGCGGTGCATCTCCTCGATGGTCTCGCCCAGGCCCACCATGATGCCGCTCTTGGCCTTGATCCCGGCGCCGCTATCGGCGGTCCGCTTGAGCACTTCCAGGGAGCGCGCATAGCGCGCACTGGGGCGCACCACTGGATGCAGGCGCTCGACCGTTTCGATGTTGTGGTTGATCACTTCGGGCCGCGCGTCGATCACGCGCTGCAGGTCTACCGCCGAGCCGCGGAAATCCGGGATCAGCACCTCGACCACGGTCTTCGAGCGCTTGCGGATCTCCTCGATCACTTGTGCGAAGACCGTGCTACCGCCGTCTTTCAGGTCGTCGCGGGCCACGGACGTGATCACGGTATGGCGCAGGTTCATGCTGGCCACCGCTTCACCCACGCGGCGCGGCTCGTCCCAGTCCACGAACCCGTTCGGCTTGCCCGGCGCTACCGCGCAGAATCCGCAACGCCGCGTGCACAGCTCGCCCAGAATCATGATGGTGGCGGTACCGCGCGACCAGCAGTGGCCCAGGTTGGGGCAGCGGGCCTCCTCGCACACGGTCACCAGCTTCTGCTTGCGGAGCATGGCCTTGGTCTCGGCGTACTCGCCCTCGCCGGGCAACTTCACCTTGAGCCACTCGGGCAGGCGCTTGAAGCCAGCCATGTCCATGGTGACGGCACCGGCGCCGCTGGCGCAGCCTTTGGTGCGTGGGGCCAGCGGCAGGCGCTGCGGCACGGCAGGACGCGGAGCGCCATACACCCCGATCTGCGGCGGCTCGCCCGCCTCGCTGATGTTCACCAGATCGTTGTCGCCGTGCAGGTCGAAGTCCTCGGACATGTTCCGTTCCTTGAGCGTTCAGTCGGTATGGGCGATCGCGCCGCTGCCGCGTAAGGCTAACATGCGGTCGAGCGCTGTGCGCGCGTCGCGCTTCACGTCGTCGGGAACGCGGATGGGATTGATCACATGGCCCTCGGCCAGATTCTCGAGCGTCCACAACAAGTGCGCCGGGTCGATGCGATTCATGGTTGCGCAGGGGCAGACGTTCTTCTGCAGCGACTGCACATGCTGCTCAGGATGTTCGAGCGCCAGGCGGTGCACCAGGTTGACCTCGGTGCCAATGGCCCAGTGCGTGCCCTTCGCACCCTGACGCACATGATCGATGATGAACTCGGTCGAGCCGACCAGGTCGGCGTTCTGCACCACGTCGAACGGGCACTCGGGATGTACCAGTACCTTGACCGCCGGGTCGGCGGCGCGCACTTCCACGATCTGTTTGAGGCTGAACTTGGTGTGCACCGAGCAGAATCCGCGCCACAACACGATGCGCGTCTCGGGGCGGTACGACCGCGCGTTGATGCGGTCGAGGTCCTGGACGCGATATTCCCAATCCGCCATGTGGTCGAGCGGCACGCCCATGGCGAAAGCCGTGTTGCGACCCAGGTTCTGATCGGGGAAGAAGAACACTTTGGGCTTACGCGCCCACGCCCACTCCAGAACCTGGGGGGCGTTGCTGGAGGTGCACACCACTCCGCCGCGCGCCCCGCAGAACGCCTTGAGCGCCGCGGTCGAGTTCATGTAGGTGATGGGCGTGAACACATCGCCGTGCAGGCGAAGCAAACGGTCCCACGCTTCTTCCACATCCTCGATGCCCGCCATGTCGGCCATGGAACAACCGGCCTTCACATCGGGCAGCAGCACGGTCTGGTGCGCCTGGCGCAGCACATCGGCGGATTCCGCCATGAAGTGCACGCCACAGAACACGATGAAGTCGGCCTCGGGCTGCTCGGCAGCGAGCACCGACAACTTGAACGAATCGCCACGGAAGTCCGCGAACTCGATCACGCTCTCGCGTTGATAATGGTGCCCTAGCACCACGACCCGCTTACCGAGCTGGCGCTTGGCCTGCCAGGTGCGCTCCGAGATGGTAACAGCGTCGAGCGAGGCATAGTCCGAGAATGGCCGCGCCCCGATGGGAAGCGGTGGGGCGGACAGGCTCATGACTCGTCGAGCCCGGCTTCCTTGAGCGGCTGACGCGAGTTGAAACCACCGTCGAGCGTGTGCCAGTGCGACAACTCGGCTTCGCCGATGTGCCAGCACAAGAAGATCAAGCGGTCGCCCGAGAGGGCGTAGAAATCGACCAAGCCACGGTCCAGGTCCTTCACGAGCACACCGCGCTCGCTCAGTTCGCCAATCCCGCGCCCGATCAGCTCGCCCAGACGCCGGCGCTTCTCGCTGATTACCGCCATATCTCGCGCGTCCGGATTATCGGGTGATGCGCCAGCGGTGGCCATCATGAGCACTGCCAAGCGCGTCTCGAGTTTGTCGAACTCGCGCTTCATGTCGAGCAATCGTTCGAGGCGGGGCCGCAGCTCAACCAGATGCTGGTTGGCCTCCTCGACCGTGTACAAAGTGATCTGCACAGGGCTGCTCCTCACGGTTGGTCAGTGAGATTCGGACTTGGCCGACTCCTCGGTCTCGAACGACTTGCCACAACCGCACGAGCGCACTGCATTCGGATTGGTGATCGTGAAGCCGGTGGCCTGCAGCGACTCGACATAGTCCACCTGCACGCCGTTCAGGACCGACACGCTGGCCGCATCGACGAACACCTTCACGGCACCGAACTCGCCGACCCAGTCGCCCTCCTGCGCGGCCTCAGCCAGCTGCATCCCGTACTGATAGCCGGAACATCCGCCCTCCATCGCCGACAGACGGAGCCCTGCGACGGGCTCGGGCTGCTGGGCGAGGATCTCGGCGAGCTTGGCGGTGGCGGCGGGAGTCATTGTCACCATGGATTCACTCCTTGGGAAAGCGGGCCGGAGCCCGCGGGGTTCTGTGGTCGCGACGTGATGCTGTCGGCGGCGATGCCCGCCACTTCACGGGCGGTATCGCCCGATGCCACCTTGAGATCGGTATAGCCCAGCAGCGCTACGAGTTCGGCGGTCACTTCCTCGCGCACCTGGGCAAGCGAGGGCGCGCCTGAGCCGAGCGCTTCAGCCATAGAGGTCATTCGGATGCCGTGAAGCCCACAGGGATGGATACATTGTTCGAAATCACTTAGGTCAGGTGCGATGTTGAGCGCGAAACCATGATAGCCGACCCACCGCCGCACGGCGACGCCTATGGAGGCGATCTTGCGTTCCTCGGACAACCACACGCCGGTGCGCCCGGGACTGCGTAAGCCAGTAAGCCCATGGCGCACAAGGACTCGGATCATCGCCTCCTCCAGCATGCGCAGCCAACGGTGCAAATCGCGATCCACCCGGTCGAGCTGCACGACGGGATAGCCCACCAGTTGCCCGGGGCCGTGCCATGTAATGTCGCCACCCCGGGGCACCTCGAATACTTCGAGCCCACGGCTCGCAAGGGCTGCACGGTCCAGACGCAGGTTGCCCTGGCTCGGATTCCGCCCGACGGTCAGCACCCTCGGATGGTCCGGGTACAGCAGCCAATCGCCGGTCCTGCCCTCCGCTCGCGCCGCCACCAGGCCCTCCTGCAGCGCGACGCCCTCGCCATAGGGCGTTGGGCCGAGCGCGCAGACGGTGAGCGTATTCACAGGTGCCCCTGCATGCTTATGCGTGGAACCAGAGCAACTCGGGCCGCTCGAGCAACTCGCACACACGGCGCAGGAACTTCACGGCCAGTTCGCCATCCACGATGCGATGGTCGAACCCGATCACCGCATTCATCACCGGCGCCACCACGATCTGCCCGTTCTTGACGACCGGCCGCTCGACGATCTTGTGCACGCCCAAGATGGCGGCCTCGGGTACATTGATGACCGGCGCCGAGTTGATGGCCCCGAACACGCCCGCATTGCTGATGCTGAAGGTACCGCCCTGGATCTCGTCCAGTGTGAGCCGGTCCGCGCGCGCGCGGCTGGCCAGGTCGGCCACCTCGGTGGCGAGCTGCACCAGGGGCTTGCGGTCGCAGTCCTTGAGATTCGGCACGATCAGACCCTTGTCGTCGCGGCCCACGGCGATGCCGATGTTGTAGTACTTCTTGAGGATGGCGCCGTCACCCGTAGGGGTGACTGACGAGTTCATCCACGGGAACTCCTTGAGCGCGAAGCACGTCGCCTTGATGAAGAAGGGCATGTAGGTGAGCTTCACCCCCTGCTTCTCCAGCTTGGGGCCCCACTCCTTGCGCAGCGCCACGATCGCGCTCATGTCGACCTCGTCGAAGCAGTGCGTGTGAGCGGCAGTGTGCTTGGCCTTGACCATGTTCTCGGAAATGACCTTGCGCACGCGTGAGAACATGATGGTCTCCTCGCGCGCGCCGTTCGCTGCTGCGGGTGCGGCGACGGCGCCACCGGCGGGGCGGGTTTCCAGATGAGCGAGCAGATCGTCGCGGGTGACGCGCCCCCCCACGCCCGAACCGGCGATACTGGCGACCTCGGCCATGGGAACATTCTGCTCGCGCATGAGCTTGCGCACCGCGGGCGAGAGCGTGCGGGTCTCCTCGGGCGCGGCGCCAGCGGCGATGCCATTGCCCGAGGCAACCGGAGCGCTCGCCACGGCGACGGCGGCCGCGGTCGCGGGGGCAGCGTCGGGCGCAGCGGGTGCGGCGGCGGTTGCAGCGGCAGGCGCCGCCGCGGCAGCAGGCGCCGCAGCAGGCGCGGCAGCAGCGGCGGGAGCAGCCGCGGCGGGAGCCGGGGTCGACGCGCCAGCGGCGTCACCGATGCGACCGATCTCGGTGCCGACCAGCACCGTCGTTCCCTCGGCGATCAGAATCTCGGTGAGCGTGCCTTCGGCGGGCGAGGGGATCTCGACATTGATCTTGTCGGTCTGGATCTC
>JBDSKE010000169.1:0-12905 GCA_039917105.1 Candidatus Eiseniibacteriota bacterium
CCCCGAGGTGCTGGCCGGGGAGGACCGCTCCATGAGTACACCGCTCATGATCTCGGTGGCCGGAGTGCGTGGCGTGGTGGGCGACTCGCTGACACCCACCGTGGTGGCGGCATTCTCGGCCGCCTTCGCCAGATCGATGGGCGATGGCGCGATCGTCGTGGGCCGGGACGCGCGCGTCTCAGGGCCGATGGTGCTCGACTCGGTGCGCGCGGGGGTCGTGGCGGCCGGCCGCGAGATTGTCGATATCGGACTGGCGACCACACCCACGACACAGTTGGCGGTGGAACACCTGCACGCCGCCGGCGGGATCATCCTGACCGCGAGTCACAACCCGGCGGAATGGAACGCGCTCAAGTTCCTGTCGGATCGCGGGGAGTTCCTTGGCCCCACCGAAGGGCGTGCAGTGCGCGAGCGATTCGAGCGCGAGTCGGATCTCTGGTGCAGTTGGGACCGACTCGGGCATGTGCGCCAGGAGGACGGGGCCCTGGCCTGGCACCTGGAGCGAGTCCTGGGCCTCGAGTACCTGGATCTGGCCGCGATCCGCTCCCGCCGTCTCAAGGTGGCCGTGGATGGATGTGCGAGTGTCGGCGGCTTTGCGGTGCCGGCCCTGCTCGAGCAGTTGGGCGCCACGGTCGTCCGCCTGGACTGCGAGCCAAACGGTCGCTTCACCCGAGTGCTCGAACCGCTGCCGGAACACCTTGGCGCGCTTGGGCGCGTGGTGCGGGAATCCGGCGCCGATCTGGGGATCGCACTTGACCCCGACGCGGATCGGGCGGCGTTCGTGGATGCTACCGGGCTGCCCCTGGGCGAGGAGTACACCGTGGCGCTGGGCGTGCGCGTCGTGTTGGCGCGGCACAAGGGGCCGGTGGTGACAAACCTCAGCACCTCTCGTATGCTCGAGCAAGTGTGTGCAGCAGCGCAGGTTCCACTGTATCGTACCCCTGTGGGCGAGGCTCATGTCGTCGCAGCCATGCGTGATCACGACGCGATTGCTGGAGGCGAGGGCAATGGTGGCATGATCCTTCCCGCCGCCCACCTTGGACGCGATGGCTTGGTGGCCATGGCGCTGGTGGCGCAGGCGATGAGCGCGGGCGCGAGCCTGCGGGAACTGGCCGATTCCCTTCCGCGATTCGCCATGATCAAGGACAAGTTGGACCAGGGCGGTGTGCCTTGGGAGCAGTCGGTCGAACGACTGAAGCGGGCGTTCGGCGGTTGGGCTCTGGACACCATGGACGGACTCCGCTTCAGTCGGACCGAGGAGTGGGTCCATGTCCGTCCCTCGGGAACGGAACCCGTGGTGCGGGTGATTGCGGAGTCTCCGACAACGGAGCGAACCCGCGAGGTGGTGGAACAGGCGCGGCGAGCGTTGTAGTCCGAACACATCCTTGCAGACGCGCCGGGCGACTCGCCCGCGCAGGAGGTCTCAACGCATGTGCGGCATCGTGGGCTATGTCGGTCACCGGGATTGCCTCGCCATTCTCATCGAGGGGATCAAGCGACTCGAGTATCGCGGCTATGACTCCTCGGGTGTCGCGATCCAGACCACCAAGGGTCTGGAAGTCGTGAAGTCCGCCGGCAAGATCCGTGCGCTCGAATCGCGATTGGAAGTGGGCGCGCCGCGCGGCATGTTCGGCATTGCGCACACGCGCTGGGCCACGCACGGCGAGCCCAACGATGTCAACGCGCATCCGCACACCGATGAGCAGGGCACCGTCGCGCTGGTGCACAACGGCATCATCGAGAACTACTCCACACTGAAAAGTGCATTGCAGGCCGAGGGGCACGCATTTCATACGGATACCGATACCGAGGTCCTTGCGCACCTGATCGAGAAGTACCTCAAGCGCGGCCTCAAGCTCGAACGCGCGGTGGGCGCAGCGCTGAAGGATGTCGAGGGGACCTATGGAATCGCGGTGATGTGCTCGGCCGAGCCGGGCGTGCTCGTGGGCGCGCGTCACGGGAGCCCCATGGTGGTCGGGTTGGCAGATGGTGAGTACTACCTGGCCTCCGATGTGGCCGCGATCCTCGAGCACACTCGCCAGGTGATTTATCTGGACGACGGCGAGATGGCGGTGTTATCGCCCGATGGATTCCACACAGCGACGGTCTCGAACGAACGCGTCGAGAAAGAGGTCCACGACGTCGACTGGGACCTCTCGCAGATCGAGAAGGGCGGCTATGACCACTTCATGCTCAAGGAGATCATGGAGCAACCGGACGCCGTGCGGAACGCCATGCGCGGCCGGGTCAACGCGGAGGAGGGGTTGGCGCGGCTGAACGGCCTGAACATGACGCCTGAACAATTGCGCGAGATCAGGCGCATCATCATCCTCGGCTGCGGCACCTCATGGCACGCTGGCTTGATCGGCGAGTACATGCTCGAGGAGTTCGCCCGCATCCCGGTCGAGGTGGAATACGCCTCGGAGTTCCGTTATCGCAATCCGATCCTCGACGAAGGCACGCTCGTGTTGGTGATTTCGCAGTCGGGGGAAACCATCGATACGCTGGCCGCCATGCGCGAGGCTCGCCGAAAGGGCGCTCGCGTGCTGGGCGTGGTGAATTGCGTGGGTTCCACCATCGCGCGCGAGTCGGACGGTGGCGTCTACATCCACGCTGGCCCCGAGATCGGCGTTGCGTCGACCAAGGCGTTCACGAGTCAAGTCACGGTGCTTGCACTGTTGACGCTGGCGTTGGGGCGGCACCGCGGATTGTCGCGTGATCACGGCATCGAGATCGCGAAGGAGTTGTTGGGGCTGCCGGACAAAATCGAGAAGGTGTTGGCCACCGATGAAGCGGTCAAGCGGATCGCCGAGGCTTACGGCAAGCACAACAACTTCATCTACCTGGGCCGTGGGTTCCAGTTCCCCGTGGCACTCGAAGGGGCATTGAAACTCAAGGAGATCTCGTACATCCACGCCGAGGGATATCCCGCGGCCGAGATGAAACACGGGCCGATTGCATTGATCGATGAACATATGCCGGTGGTGTTCATCTGCACTCGGGATTCCGCCTATGACAAAGTGGCGAGTAATATGATGGAAGTGCGCGCACGCAAAGGTCGCATCATTGCGATTGCGACCGAAGGCGACTCCGAGGTGAAACAGCGAGCCGACCACGTGCTGTATGTGCCTGCCTGCATCCCCATGCTGCAACCCATCCTTTCTGTCATCCCACTGCAACTCCTGGCCTACCACGTCGCCGTCGCGCGTGAATGCGACGTCGACCAGCCGCGCAACCTGGCCAAGAGCGTCACCGTCGAGTGAGCTTCGAGGAGACCACAAAATGAAGAGCCCGTTGCATGTGGAGGATGCGCCCAAGGCGATCGGTCCTTACGCCCAGGCCCAGGTCGTACGTCTGCATGGCGGAAACAAGATGCTATTCAGCTCCGGCCAGATCGCGCTGGACCCTGCAACCATGGAACTGGTGGAGGGTGGTGTGAAGGAGCAGGCCGAACGCGTACTCTTGAATCTGGTGGCGGTATTGCGGGGGGCGGGTCTGGGGTTGGCCGATGTGGTGAAGACCACTGTCTACTTGGTGGATATGCAGGACTTCCAGGCCATGAACGAGGTCTATGCACGTCATTTCGGTGATGGGATTCCGGCGCGCACGACCATCGCAGCTGCGGGATTACCTCGTGGAGCGAAAGTCGAAATCGACGTCGTGGCATTCGGGCGTGATCTCTAGATCCGATTCGGCCTTCTGCCCTGCTCGCCCATGCTTGACGAGGGGATCGTGACTCGTCGACGCCTCGGTGACGTGCGTCTGACGGCGACGGTGGCCAGCGCGGGATGTGCTGCCAAACTGGGCCCGGGGGATCTGCGCCTGGCGCTGGCGCAGCTCAAGCAGCCGCGTCGGGACCGTCGCGTCCTGGTCGACTCCTCCACTTTGGACGACGCGGGAATCTTCGCGCATGGGCGCGGTGAGGTCTGGGTGCAGACCGTGGATTTCTTCACGCCCATCGTGGATGACCCCTATGATTTTGGTCAGGTGGCCGCCGCGAATGCCATGTCCGATGTCTGGGCGATGGGGGGTCAGCCGCTCACGGCACTCGCTCTCCTGTGCGCTCCCGATGCGGGGCTTGCGCCCGAAATCATCTCCGCCATCCTGCAGGGCGGGCTCGACAAGATCCACGAGGGTGGCGCCAGCGTCGTCGGTGGTCACAGCATCCGGGATCCTGAACTCAAGTTCGGTTATTCGGTGACGGGTGTGGCGCAGCGTCGAAAACTGTTGCTCAACAGCGGCGCCCGCAAGGGGGATCGTTTGTACCTCACCAAACCCTTGGGTACGGGTGTCCTCACCACCGCGCTCAAGCAGGGCAAGCTCGAGCCGGGGCTGCTCAAACGAGTCACTCGGCATATGACGTCACTCAATCGCGCGGCGTCCGAGGTCGCGGTCTCATTCGGATCGCGCGCCGCGACTGATGTGACCGGCTTCAGCCTCATGGGGCACGCCTCCCAACTGGCGGATGCGAGTGGCGTGACCGTCTCGTTGTGGCCGAGCGACGCGTGGCTGTTGCCGCGCGTGCGCGAATACGTTCTTGCCGATATCCACCCGGGCGGGTTGGCGCGGAATCGTGCGTTCTTCCGCTCGAAGGTCGACGAAGGAGGCCTCCCTGAGGATCTCCTCAAGACGCTTTACGACCCACAGACTTCGGGTGGATTGCTCATCGCCATCTCTCCGCGTCGGGCGGTCGCATTCGAAAGCGCCTTGCGCAAGCGAAGAGTGTGGCATGTGCCGGTCGGGGAAGTCGTCACGCGGGCCACGACCTCGGTGCGGCTGGTCGATCGCGAACCGGCTTGAACGGGATGCGGGAGCGAATGGGATCTGGTGGTCCCCGGGGACTTCAAATCCCGCGGTCGGGCGCTGACCGCGTCCGAGGTGGGTTCGATTCCCACGCGCTCCCGCCAAGCTGCTTGCTCACACTAGCGTTGCTCCTTTCGCTCGGAGCACCAAGAGCACATGCGGCTGCAGCCGACAGTGTCGCCACGATCGAAGTCGTCGCCCCCGACAGCGCCGCCCGACGTCAACCTTTGCAGCGGGGCAGTTGGAGCGAACAACCTCGCGTCGTCATGCTGAGGTCACTGCTCGTCCCCGGGTGGGGGCAGTTCCATAATCGGGCCTACCTCAAGAGTGTGCTGGTCGCGGGTGGGGAAGGGTGGTTCGGCGCGCGTTTGGTTCGCGATCGGCTGGAACTCAGGCGGCTGCTCGAGATCGTGGATCGCGAGCGTGCGGCAGGGGACCCCGCAGGTTACGAACTCGCGGTCAACCGCTACAATGCGCGACTCGATACCTTCGTCTCCCGCCAGTGGCTGTTCGCGGCGGTCTTGGCCTACGCGCTGGTGGACGCGTATGTCGATGCCCACTTCCGCGATTTCGAAATTGAGTTCCGAATGGACCCCGCGCTGCCGGATGGCGCACCCCAGGACCTGGGGCTTCGTGCACCGGGTCACAAGGGGGGCGTCGCTCCCGCGCGCATCGCACTACGGTGGAACTTTTGAGTGACCCGAGGCTTCAGAACATCCGCAACTTCTGCATCGTTGCGCACATCGATCACGGTAAAAGCACGCTCGCCGATCGGCTGCTCGAGATCACCCATACCCTCACGCCCCAACAGATGAAGGCTCAGGTGCTCGATGACATGGACCTCGAGCGCGAGAAGGGCATCACCATCAAGTCCCATGCCATCGCGATGGAATACAAGTCCACCGACGGCAGGCTTTACGAGCTCAACCTCATCGACACTCCTGGGCATGTGGATTTCACGTACGAGGTGTCGCGCGCGCTGGCGGCGTGCGAAGGCGCCATCCTCGTCGTGGATGCTTCGCAGGGAATCGAGGCCCAGACGCTTTCGAACTACTTCCTCGCCAAGGACCAGGACCTCACGATCGTTGGCGCACTCAACAAGATCGACCTGCCTGCTGCCCGGCCCGAAGAAATCGCCCTGGAAATGGAGCACGTTGCGGGGACACCGGCGGAGAAAGTCTGCCGCATCAGCGCCAAGACGGGCATGGGCGTGGCGGAACTGCTGGAGCGCGTCATCGCGGAGGTGCCGCCGCCCATGGGGGATCCCGATGGGACCATGCGGGCCCTCATCTTCGATTCCAAGTTCGACCAATATCGCGGCGTCGTCTGCTTGGTGCGCGTGGTCGATGGTGTCGTGCGAGCGGGCAGTCGCATTCGATTCCTGTCGAACGACAAGCAGTATGAAGTGTCCGAAGTGGGCAAGTTGCGCCTCAAGCTCGAAGCCACGTCCGAGCTGCACGCGGGCCAGGTGGGCTACATTGTGGCGGGAATCAAGAGCGTCGCGGACGCGCGTGTCGGCGACACCATGGCAGCCGTGGGAGAGGCCGATATCATCCCGCTCTCGGGCTTCCGGGAAACCAAGTCGATGGTTTTCTCAGGGCTGTACCCCATTGACTCCGAGCAATACGAGCCCCTCAAAGAGGCTTTGTCCAAGCTGCGCCTGAACGACGCCGCGCTGGTGTATGAGCCAGAGACTTCGGTCGCACTCGGTTTCGGATTCCGGTGTGGATTCCTCGGCCTGCTTCACTTGGAGATTGTCCAGGAGCGCCTGCGGCGCGAGTTCCAGATCGACCTGATCGCGACCACCCCGAGCGTGGAGTATCATGTCCTGCTCACCGATGGCGAGTTGATCAAAGTGGACAATCCCAGCCAGATGCCGCCGGTGCAGAACATCGAGGCGATCGAAGAACCCATGGTCTCCGCGCACGTCGTGACACCCACGGAGTATGTGGGCAATGTCATGAAGCTCTGCCAGGAGCGCCGCGGCGAGTTCCTCGACATGGTCCACCTGGAGGAGCGACGCGTGCGCATCGCCTACCGACTGCCGCTGGGCGAGATCGTGCTCGATTACTACGACCGGCTGAAATCCGTCTCGCGTGGTTACGCCTCGTTCGATTACGAATTCGATGGCTACCAGGAGGCCAGCGTGGTCAAGCTTGACGTGATGCTCAATGGCGAGATCGTGGATGCACTATCCGCCATCTGCCACCGCGACAAGGCCTATCCGTACGGCTCGAACTTGTGCGAGAAGCTCAAAGAACTCATTCCGCGCCAGATGTTCCAGGTTGCGATTCAGGCGGCCATCGGAGGCAAGATCATCGCACGCGAGACCATTGGCGCGATGCGCAAGAATGTGATTGCGAAGTGTTACGGGGGCGATATCAGCCGTAAGCGCAAGTTGCTCGAGAAACAAAAAGAGGGCAAGCGCCGTATGAAGCAGATTGGAACGGTGGAAGTGCCCCAAGAGGCGTTCCTGGCGGTACTCAAGGTGGACCGGGGCTGAGAGCCCGAGGGAGAGTCATGGCGAAGCCGACACAACCGAAGTCGCAGGTTCGCGAATATACCGAGGCCATCGTCTGGGCGATCGTCCTGACGTTCTTCCTACGCGCATTCGTGATCCAAGCGTTTCGGATACCGTCCGAATCCATGTGCGACACGCTTCTCGTGGGCGACTTCTTGTTCGTGAACAAGTTCGAGTACGGCCCGAAGATCCCGTTCACTTCCATCCGCTTGCCTGGCTTGCATGCGCCTCGGCAGGGCGATGTCATCGTGTTCCAGTGGCCCAAGAACCCGAGCATGGACTTCATCAAGCGTTGTATCGCGACGGGGGGGCAGACGATTGAAGGTCAACACAAGCAAGTGATTGTCGATGGCAAGCCGAGAATAGAACCGTACGTGAAGCATATTTACGGCACCGAAGAACCTGCGGGCTATACCGACCGCGATAACTTTTCGCCGCGCACGATTCCGCCGGGCCAACTTTTCATGATGGGCGACAATCGCGACAACTCGAACGACAGCCGGTTCTGGGGAACCGTGAATATGGACCTTGTCAAAGGGCGTGCCATGTTCATCTACTTCTCGACTGCGGGCGACCAATGGTGGAATGGGTTCTTCAAGATCCGCTTCGACCGACTGTTCCGGGTGATCCGCTGACCCTCCAAGGACCATCAGTTGCTTCGCGCGAGGCCGCGCGCACGGGACTCTATGTTCACGTGCCATTCTGTGCGGTGCGCTGTGGCTACTGCCATTTCTCCACCGGCCCCTTGTCCGCGGCGGCGCTCGATCGCTGGTTCCGGGCGTTGGAACTGGAGTGCGCATTACGCGCGTCCACCGCTGCGAGCGCTGCGTTCAGCTCGGTGTTCTTCGGCGGTGGCACTCCGTCCCAACTGTCAGCGCGACACTTTGCGCGTCTCACGTCGCTGTTACGCGCACACTTCAGCCTGACGCCCGATGCCGAGGTGACTCTGGAGGCGAACCCCGAATCCGTGCGCCCGGCGCTGCTCGATGCCTGGCGTTCGGGCGGTGTGAATCGGCTATCGATGGGGGCTCAAAGCTTCGAACCCGAGGAACTCCGCCAGCTCGACCGGATTCACGGCGCCGCCCGGCCGGGTGAGGCGCTCGCATTGGCGCGGGTGCATGGTTTCGAGCGGCTCTCATTGGACCTCATGTTCGCCTATCCCGGACACCGGCTTGAGGCATTCGAGCGTTCACTCGAGCACGCGCTTTCGCTCGGCCCCGAGCACTTGTCGGCCTACGCCTACATCCCCGAGCAAGGCACGCCGATGGGAGATGCGGTGCATCGGGGCGAACAGCAGGTCGCGGACGACGAGACACAGGCCGCCATGTATTCGCACCTGACCGAACGTGCCGGGCGCCAGCGCTGGATCCATTACGAGACGTCCAACTTCTGCACGCCGGGGGCGGAGGCGCGGCACAATCTCACCTACTGGCTGCGGCGCGACTACCTGGGGCTGGGTCCCTCGGCGCACGGCGCATGGCGGGGCGAACGATACGGCAATGCCTATGCACTTTCCGATTGGGCCTCCCGACTCGAGCGCGGCGAATCGCCAGAAGTCGAGCACGAGCGCGAGACCGATGCTTCGGTCGCCGAGGAGATAGTCATGCTTGGCCTGCGACTGGGCTCAGGCATCCGTATCGCCGACTACCCCTGTGACATTTGGACGCTCGTGGATGCCAGATTCGGCCCTGCATTCGAGCAGGCCCGAATCCAGGGCCGGCTCGAACGCACAGCGCACGGCTGGCAAGTTCCTGCGGAGTCGCATTTCGTGGCCGATGACATCATCGCGTGGTTGGCCTCCCGCGCCCAGGCTCCGCAGTTTGACAGTGTTTCGCCGCCCTCCTTAATCTCATCACCATGTCCGAGCCCGCTTTCCCCGGCCGCCTGAACGTCGGGGACCCCGACCTTTCCGAACGTCAGAGTGCCGTGTTCGCGGCGCTCGTGCTGCTCCATGGCCGTTCGGCGCGTGAAGTGAGTTCTGAACGCCTCGCGCAGGATTCGGGTCTGCGGTTGTCCAGTGCCAGCATCCGTTCCGCATTGAGCGAACTGGAGTCACTCGGCTTGCTCGAGCGATCACACAGTTCCTCCGGCAGGGTACCGAGCGCAGGCGGGTATGAGTTCTTCATCCGTACCTTGCTCGAACCCGCGGTACTCCCGAGCCGAGTGGCCGATGAGATCGACGCCGTGCTCAGGCGCTCGACCGGAGATGTCGAGCGCCTGTTCCAGGATGCCTCGCGACTGATCGCCTCGTTGACCCGACAAGTTGGCTTGGCGCTCGCATCCTCACTCGACGATGAACAACTCTCTGCGCTCGAGCTGCAACCGCTCCATGAGGAGCGAGCATTGTTGGTATTGAGCCTGGGGCGGCACACCTCGCGCACGCTGGTCCTCGAGCTGGGAACGCCGCTCGAACGAGGGGAACTGGCCGAAGTCGAGTCCGTGTTGCGCGAACGATTGCTCAAGCGGCCATTGTCGGAGGTGCGCGCCCGCCTCGCGGAGGATCCCGAGTTGGCGCGGCACACGGCGGTGCGCATCGTCGCGCGCGCAGCATCCGCGTGTTGGCCACAACCGCTCGACACGCCGTTGCTATCCTCAGGTTCGGTGCACATGGCGGAACAACCGGAGTTCGCCGCGCCGGGACAGATTGGTTCGGTATTGCGCGTGATTGAAGCCGGCTCCCCATTGGACCGTTTGATGGTGACTGGCATCCAAGGCCAGGCCGGTGTGCGGGTCGGGCTGGATGAAGCCCGCGTGCTCGCTGCTTGTAGCCTGGTCAGTTTCCCACTCCCGGGCGCCATCCCTGGCGCGGTCGGAGTGCTGGGGCCGCTGCGAATGGACTACGCGTTCACGCTTGCGGTTGTGGACCGGGTGGGGACCCGTGTTGCGGACCTTCTGTCCGCTTGAATCCACCCCAGAAGGAAAGATCCCAAGTCATGTTCGAAGACGTTCGCGAAGATGCGGCCGCCAAGGGCGATGCAGGTGTTCCCTCGTCCGCAGAGGACGCCTCACTGCCCCAGGAAGACCAAGCGACATCGCCTGACGCCGAGTCCTTCGGCTCGGGGACCACGGAAGTGGAGGGGGTCCCGCGCACCGACTCCCAGGACTACAAGGACCGGTGGCTCCGCGCGGAGGCCGATCTCCAGAATTTCCGCCGCCGCGCCGTGCGTGACCGTGAAGAATCCGTCCGGATGGCCGAGGACCGCCTCCTCCTTGAATTGATCGGCCTGTTGGATGATCTGGAACGCGCCATCGCCGCCCTCACGCCGGAGCAGTCGGTCGAAGCCTGGGTGCAGGGGGTCGTCCTGACCGCGAGTCGCATGCGCGACTCGCTCTCCCGTCACGGGGTGATGGTCGTTCCAAGTGTGGGTCAACCGTTCGACCCCACCGTGCACGAGGCGTTGCTCGAGATCGATCCGCCCACAGGGGTAGCGCCGGGTGCGATCGTGCAGGAAGTGCAGAAGGGATATCGCCGTGGCGAGCGTTCGCTGCGTGCGGCGCGGGTCGTGGTTGCCAGGATGCAGGCGGGCGGCTGACGATGGCGAAGCGCGATTACTACGAAGTCCTCGGAATCGGCAAGGGGGCCTCTGAGGAAGAGATCAAAAAGGCGTACCGCAAGGTCGCGATGCAACACCACCCGGACCGTAACCCGGGTGACAAGCAGGCTGAGGCGCGCTTCAAGGAGGCGACCGAAGCCTATGAGGTGCTGCGTGAGGCCGACAAGCGCGCGCGCTATGACCAATTCGGTCACGCGGCCTCGAGCATGGGCGGCGGAGATGGCATGGGCGGCCATGGCTACGGCGGCTTCGACCTGGCGGATGCGCTGCGCGCGTTCATGCGCGATTTCGGCGGGGGTGAGGGTGGCGGATTCGATGAGTTGTTCGGAGGCGCGGCGGGTGGCCGGGAGGGCCAGCGCGGACCTTCACGCGGCGATGATCTCCAGGTTCGCCTGCCCCTGACGCTCGAGGAGATCGCGTCCGGCGTCGAGAAGAAGATCAGGGTGAAGCATCTGAAGCGGTGTGCCGCCTGCGAAGGCAAGGGTGGCAAAGGTGAACAAGCCTGCGCGCAATGCCAGGGGCGCGGTCAGGTGCGGCGCGTCCAGCAGACCATGTTCGGCCAGTTCGTGAATGTCGCGGCTTGCCCCAAGTGTGAGGGCGAGGGCAGCACCGTGAGCCAGCCCTGCAAAACATGTGGCGGCGACGGTCGCGTGAGTGAGACCGAGACGATATCGGTCAAGGTCCCCGCTGGTGTCGCGGATGGCAACTACATCCCATTGCGCGGCATTGGCGATGCCGGCCGGCGTGCCGGCGCTCCCGGTGACCTCATTGTGCTGATCGAGGAGAAGCCGCATGAGGTGTTCGAGCGACACGCCGACGACCTTTACCTCGAGCTCCCCGTCAGCTTCGTGACGCTCACACTCGGTGGCAAGGTTGAGGTGCCGCTCCTGGGGGGTGGGTTGCATATGCTCGATGTCGCCGCAGGGACCCCGAGTGCTTCTGCCGTGCGCGCGCGCGGCAAGGGGCTGCCAGGGCTGCGCGGGGGCAAGGGCGACCTGATCGTACGCCTCATGGTGTGGATCCCCCAGAAACCTTCGGGTACCGAGAAGAAATTGCTCGAGCAGCTGCGCCGCTCGGAAGGGTTGGACGCACCGCCGCCGGGGCGGTCGTTGTTCGAGCGAGTGCGGGATGCGTTCGCCCGCTGAGGGAGCACCCTCATTGGTGTACCTGCCGCAGCTGGCCTCGCTCGCGCCGGAGTGCACGATCGAAGGCGAGGAAGCGCACTACCTGTCGCGTGTGGTGCGCGCACGCCCGGGCGAACGAGTGCTTGCCACGGACGGCGCGGGACTCCGGGTGACGTTCGAGGTGATCGAATCCCGTCCCGACGTACGCCTTCGACGCCTCGTGGTGCAGCAGTGCCTGCAGACGCGTTCGCTCACCCTTGCAGTTGGCGCGCCCGAGGGCGGTCGTGCGGATTGGCTGATCGAGAAGGCGGCAGAGTTGGGTGCCACGGGTTTCACGCCGCTCGATTGCGAGCGAGGAGCATGGAAGGATTGGCGGGCGGAGCGACTCGAGCGGCTCGCCATTGCGGGCTTGAGGCAATCGCTGGGATGCCACCGGTTGTTGGTGGACCCACCAGTACGATTCGCGGACTGGATCGAATCACAGACCGAGGGGGTGTCACGATTCGAGGCCGCCCCCGATGGCGTGGCGGTGGTTGCTCAACCAGCTCCGCCCTCCGGGCCGAGCATCGTGGCGATAGGCCCTTCCAGTGGCTTCTCCAATCCTGAACGCAAAGCACTGTTGGAGAATGGTTTCAAAGCTCTTGCAATGGCCGCATCGCGGCTTCGGACAGAGACAGCTGGCGTGGCGGCCGCGGCATGGTGGGCGGCCGCCGATCCAAGCATCGGTTGATTGATCGGGGCAGGAATCCTCGGACTCATGCCGATTACCCCACGGGAACGGCGTTCGGCCGTCTTGACGAGTCGAAAGCCCGGCCATAGACTGTTTCTGACTATTCCGCGCCATCTCCTCCCTGCGCGCGTGTTCGACCCCACCTATTTCTCTTCTCCTCAAGGAAGATCGTG
>JBDSKE010000170.1:0-10404 GCA_039917105.1 Candidatus Eiseniibacteriota bacterium
ACCAAAGCAGCGGATGGCAGCGGCCCCGATGCGCTCGCTTACCGCGGCCCAGGACTTTTCGCATCCCCGCTGGCCTGGGCGCCCGATGGTCAATCGTTGTTGGCGAGTTGTTCGGATTCCACGGGAAGCACCGATCTGTGGCGAGTACCGTTGTCGCGGGGCGTCGCCGAGCCCTTCGAGCGTTCGCCCGCGGCCGAGGAGCAAGCCCAATACTCACCCGACGGTGCGCTCGTCCTTTTCTCTTCCATCGAGAATGGCAAGACCTCCTGTTTCATCCGATCTGTTACGGATCCCGGTGCGCGATATCAACTCTATTTTCCTTCGCTCCGTGGCGCAGCGTGGGCCAGGAGAAACGATCTGATTTTCCTCATCGATACCGCGGGTCGTCTGTATTCCTGCGCAGTTTCCTTCAAGGATGGATTCCAACAAGGTGCTCCTGTCCTCCTTTTCACCCTCCCGAGCGCCGAGAGCATTGTCGGATACGATCCAGCCAGCGAACGCTTTCTGACCGAGCGCGAGAAGGAGGGTTCCGTCCAGACTCAGCTCGAGGTGGTGCTCGGATGGCGTGAACTGTTGGAGAAGCGATGATGCTGACCCCCGGCACCAAGCTTGGTCCCTACGAGATCGTCGCTCCGCTCGGCGCCGGTGGCATGGGCGAGGTCTACCGCGCGCGTGACACGCGCCTTGGGCGTGATGTGGCGATCAAGGCGTTGCCTGAAGCATTCGCTCAGGACCCTGAGCGCCTTGCACGCTTCGAACGCGAGGCGCGTCTGCTCGCATCGCTCTCGCATCCGAATGTGGCCGGGATCCACGGGCTCGAACTGGTCGAGGGGCATCGCTATCTCGTGCTCGAACTGGTCGAAGGCGAGACACTCGCGGCGCGCCTTTCGCACGGCGCGCTCGCGCTGGGTGATGCGGTGGACGTGGGTCGCCAGATCGCGGCCGGCGTCGAGGCGGCGCATGACGCAGGTGTAGTGCATCGCGACTTGAAGCCGGGCAACATCATGCTCACGCCCGACGGCGCCGTGAAGGTGCTGGACTTCGGGCTCGCCAAGGGCGGCGCCGCACACGGCGCGTCCGCCTCGGACCCGAGCCTGTCCGCGTCCCCGACCATGACGCACGCGATGACGAGTGCGGGCATGATCCTCGGCACAGCGGCCTACATGAGCCCCGAGCAAGCCCGCGGCAAGAACGTGGATCGGCGGACGGATATCTGGTCGTTCGGTTGCGTGATGTACGAGTGCCTGACGGGGCGGCGCGCATTCGAAGGGGAGACCGTCTCGGACATGGTGGCGCGGATCCTTGAGCGCGAGCCGGATTGGACCGCCTTGCCTCAAGGGACGCCTTTATGGCTGCGCGCTTTGCTTAAACGTTGTCTCACCAAGGACCTGAAGCAACGGCTTCAGGCGATGGGTGAGGCGCGCATCGCGCTGGAACGCGGCGACTACGGCGTGGCCGCATCCACTTCACCTCGTCCATCCATGGGCTGGCTGGCGTGGGCGCCATGGGTGATCGTCGCTATCGTGGCGGGGCTGTGGCTGGCGCGCGTATCCATGCCCGGGACCGGTACGCCTCGTGCCGAGGAACGCCGCGTCGAGGTCGGATTCCCTCCCGGGCAGCAGCGTAATGGCTTCTCGCACCCGGCGCTCTCCCCGGACGGTCGCCAGGTGGCGGTCATCGGGCTGGATTCCGCGGGTGTCTCGCGCGTATGGGTGCGCTCACTGGCCGAGTTCGAATACCGTGCGCTCAAGGGGACGGAAGGCACAGGACTGGTTTTCTGGTCCCCAGACTCCCGCTCGCTCGGGTACATCACCGGAGGATCGCTGAATCGAGTTTCGTTGCTGGACGGCGCGGTGCAGAAGCTCGCTGGGGGCGCGAACACACAGCGGGGGGGTGACTGGGGCTCCAATGGAAACATCCTGTACACGCCCAGCACCAACGCAAGCATCTGGCGCGTTGCCGCGACCGGTGGGACACCGGAGCAGGTCACGCAACTCGACACCACGATCGTCGATGCTTCGCACCGTTTCCCGGTGTGGCTCCCAGACGGGAAGCACTTCCTGTTCGCGCTCTGGAGCAATAATGCCCGTGTCCTCGCCGAGGTGGGCGGGATCTATCTGGCCGCTGTGGATGGCAAGCCGCCCAAGCGTCTATCGAGCGATGTGGGCAGGTTCCTTGTGCTGCCTTCGGGCTATCTCGTCGTCGCCCGGAACCTGGCACTCGTGGCGATTCCCTTTGACCTGCGTTCATTTCGCCTGGGGACACAGATCATCCCCATTGCCGAACACGTTGAATTCGGCGCGAGCTCCGGCATGTTGGGAGCCAGCGCCAGTGCACACGGGGACATCGCCTACGTGCCTCCAACGGATCTGCCTTTGACCGATATGGTCTGGCTCGATCGGTCCGGCCGTCGCGGAGATCCGCTCGGGCTGCGTTCCCGATTCAACACGATCACGCTATCGCCCGACGGTTCGCGCGTCGCCGCCTCGATGTCCGACGCGGCGGGTCTGGATCAGTTGTGGACCGCCGATCTGTCCCGCCGTACGATCTCACGGCTCACGCGCGACCAGAATGATTCGTCTTCACCGGTGTGGTCACCCGACGGTCAGCGCATCGCGTTCAATAACCGCGACACCGGAACCGAGGATCTGTACATCCAACTTGCCGCGGGTACCCGGCCGAAGGAACGGGTTTGGAATGCCCGCGAGGTGGACGCGGACCTTTCCGATTGGTCGGCCGATGGCCGCTACCTTTTTTTCACCGGCATCCCTCGGGCCGGGAGCCCGCAGGCGCAGGTCTGGGTGGCGGATCTGGGCCGGGATTCGGTCCATGCATTGCTGCATGACGACTTCAGCCAAGAGGATGCTCGGCTTTCGCCGGACGGCCGATGGCTTGCCTATGCGTCCGATGAATCAGGCCGGTTCGAGATCTATGTGCGCGCATTCGCGGACCTCGAACGCAAATGGCAGGTGTCGGCGGGTGGCGGAATCGATCCGCATTGGCGCTCGGACAGCCGCGAACTCACCTTCGAGAATGGTTCCGGCGGGGATCGCGCGCTCTGGTCGGCGACGGTGACGCCATCCGCCGATGGGATCAAGGTCGTTGAGCCCCAACGACTTTTCCAGTGGCCAGCCGACGTGATCGGCCTGACGATCGCCGCGGACCACACTCGCTTCCTCGCACTCGTGCAACCGGCGGCAACGGTGCAGCCGCCCCTGCGGGCGATCCTCGGCTGGAATCGTGGGCGGTCGAAGTGAGCCTCACTCCCGGCACCAAGCTCGGCCCCTACGAGATCCTGGCGCCATTGGGCGCGGGAGGCATGGGCGAAGTCTACCGCGCCAAGGACACGCGTCTGTCCCGCGAGGTCGCCGTCAAGGTGTTGCCGCAGCACTTGAGCACAAACGCCGAGGTGCGTTCGCGCTTCGAGCGTGAGGCGAAAACCGTCTCGAGCCTGAACCACCCCAACATCTGCACGCTGTTCGATGTGGGGCGCGAGGGCGACACGGATTATCTGGTGATGGAGTTGATCGAAGGTGAGACGCTTGCTCAGCGTCTCGGCAGGGGCGCACTGCCCGTCGCCGACGTGCTCAAGCTGGGCGCGCAGATTGCGGACGCACTCGACCGAGCGCATCGCGCGGGCGTGGTCCATCGCGACCTGAAGCCCGGCAATGTCATGCTCACCAGGGGCGGCGCCAAGCTCATGGACTTCGGGCTGGCGCGGGCAACAGGAATGGCCGGCCCCATCAGTGGCAGCGGGATGACCATGGCAGCGCTCACGCAATCCCCCACGGTCGCGCAACCACTCACGGCCGAAGGCACGCTGGTCGGAACCTTCCAGTACATGTCGCCCGAGCAGCTCGAGGGGAAAGAAGCCGATGCGCGCGCCGACCTCTGGGCGTTGGGCTGCGTGCTGCACGAGATGGCCACGGGCCGACGAGCGTTCGATGGCGGTAGCCAAGCGGGCTTGATCGGCGCGATCATGAACACGCAGCCGCCACCGGTCTCGCAGGTCGCGCCCCTGTCGCCACCGGCACTCGATCGCTTGGTGGGTGGATGCCTCGTCAAGGATCCCGCGGACCGTATCCAAAGTGCGCATGATGTCCGAATGCAGCTGCAGTGGATGGCCGAGCAGGGCCAGAACTCGGGTTCGTTCGCGGGGCTGCCGCTACCGCCGGTCGTTCGCGCCCGGCGTGCCGGTCTGCTCGGATGGACCGTTGCAGCGGCTTTCGGTGCAGCCGCACTCCTGTGCTTGCTCCTGCTGATCCGCAACAAGGGCGAGGAATCGCGCGTCCTGCGCGCGGCACTGCCACTGCCTCCCGACGTGGCGCTCGCCATCACCGGGGATGACGCGGGCCCGCCAGCCCTTTCTCCCGATGGCCGGATGCTCGCATTCGGGGCGAGTGGTCGCGGGAGCGGCCCGCGCGTGTGGTTGCGCTCGCTCGACGATCTCTCGGTTCGTCCCCTGCCCGGGACCGAGGGCGGGTTCTACCCATTCTGGTCGCCCGATGGCCGTTCGATCGGGTTCTTCGCCGCCGGCCAACTCAAGCGCATCGATCTTGCCGGCGGGGCCGTCCTCAACTTGTGTTCAGTCCGAGGCGCTCGCGGGGGCACCTGGTCGCGCAACGGAGTGATCCTGTTCTCGCCAGACTGGGTATCAGGCCTTTGGCAGGTCCCCGCCTCAGGCGGGACTGCACGCGTGGTCACCACGCTCGACACCACTGCCGAGAGCACCCATCGCTGGCCCGTCTTCCTCCCTGACGGCAAGCATTTCCTCTACCTCGCAGCGAAGCACGACGCGCCGGAAACCTCGTCGGCCCTGTGGTTCGCCTCGCTCGACGGGCGCGTCCGCAAGCGGCTCATGGCAAGCCCGAGCAACGCCGCGTACGCGTCGGGCTGGTTATTGTTCGTGCGCGACAGCACTTTGCTTGCGCAGCGCTTCGACCCGGGTCACGGGCGCCTGATCGGCGTGCCCCAACCGACGCAGGAGGTCGTCCAGTTCGACGCGACCACTTGGCGCGCGATGATGACAGCCGCCGAGAGTGGCGTCTTGGTTTACGGCCCGGGCGGGAACTCCGGGGCATTCAGGATCACATGGTTCGACCGCTCCGGCCGAGTGCTCGGGACCCTTGGGAACCCTGGGAATCATTTCACCGTCGCGATCTCCCCCGACGGCAGTCGCGCGGTGATCGAGACCCAACTCTCACCGAACGCCGATCTCTGGGTCTATGACCTCGCCTCGGGAGCGGGCACACGGTTGACGACTAGTCCGCAGGATGATTCGGAACCCCTGTGGGCTCCCGACGGCACACAGATCGCGTTCGCCACCCGGATGAACGGGCCTCACTACGAAGTGTCGGCAGTCCGCGCCGACGGCTCCGCCGCTCCGCGTGTGCTGATCAAGGATGCTGACCGTGATGTCTGGGCTCTCCAATGGCTTGATGGTGGGCGCGCACTTCTGGTGGGCCGGGGCGCATTCCAGAGCGGCGTCGATCATGCATTGTGGTGGCACCCGCTCGATGGCGGTCTTCCGCAGATGCTGGTGCCAGCTTCGCCCGGATGCACCGGTGCGCAGGTTTCTCCCACTCGACGCTGGCTCGCTTTTGACTCAAGGGTCTCGGGCCGACGCGAGGTCTATGTCGTCCCGATGCCAACGCCGGGAGCGGTTGTGGATTCTGTGGGCGGCGGATCCGGCCGCTGGCAGGTTTCGGCGGGCGGCGGCGCCTGCCCGAAATGGAGTCCGGACGGGCGTGAGCTGTTCTACAAGCGCCCGGATGACACCATGGTCACAGTCTCAGTGGATGGCCAGAGCGGGACCTTCCGGAACCTTGGCGAAAAGCCATTGTTCCAAGCGTTCCAACGCGGCGACATTCCCACTTACGATGTCTCCGCCGATGGGGCCAGATTCCTGATCTCGACCTCCAGTACGGAACGGCAGGCCCCGCTGGTTGTGGTCACCAACTGGACCAAGAGGTTGGGCTCACGATGACACTCACACCAGGCACTCGCCTTGGCGGCTACGAAATCATCGCGCCGCTTGGCGCCGGCGGCATGGGCGAAGTGTACCGCGCGCGCGACACCCGTTTGGGTCGGGAAGTCGCGATCAAAGGATTGCCCGAGGCGTTCGCGCAGCACCCCGAGCGATTGGCGCGCTTCGAACGCGAGGCCCGATTACTGGCTTCGCTCAATCACCCGAATGTCGCCGGAATCTTCGGGCTCGAGGAGAGCGACGGCGCATCGTACCTCGTGCTCGAACTGGTGGAGGGGGAGACACTCGCAGCGCGACTTGCGCGCGGGCCTCTCGCGCTTCGCGATGCACTCGACTTCGGGGGTCAGATCGCCGCCGCGATCGAGGCGGCGCATGAACAGAGCATCGTGCACCGCGACCTCAAGCCCGGCAATGTCATGATCACGGCGGGGCGCATGGTGAAGGTGCTGGACTTCGGTCTCGCCAAGGGTGGGGCGTCCGAGCTGAACTCGTCCCTCGACTTGTCCGCATCACCCACGATGGCCCTCTCGGCCACGGGCACTGGCGTGATCCTGGGAACGGCTTCGTACATGAGCCCTGAGCAGGCAAGGGGCCGCGTCGTGGACCGACGCGCCGATGTCTGGGCGTTCGGCTGCGTGTTGTACGAATGCCTGTGCGGGCGCCAAGCGTTCAGCGGCGAGACCCTGTCCGATGTGATTGCGCGCGTACTCGAGCGCGAGCCCGATTGGAACGCACTACCGGCGTCCCTGCCGGCGCGATTGCGGGATGTGGTGCGCCGCTGCCTCACCAAGGATGTCGAGGAGCGCCCTCGCGACATTGGCGATCTGCGCCGCGAACTGGGTGCCATCGCCATCGAGCTTTCGTCGCCCTCCAGCAGCCATATGACAGCGGTGGCGGAGCGGCCCTCGCTGGCCGTGCTCTACTTCGAGAACCTCGCAAACGATGCCGAGAGCGAATACTTCTGCGCCGGCATCACCGAAGACATCCTGACCGACCTGTCCAAGATCAAGGGACTGCGCGTGGCTTCGCGCAACGCCGTCGCGCGTTACCGTGGCGCGCCCGTCGATCTGGCGAGGGTCGCCGCCGACCTTGGCGTGGGCGCGATCCTCGAAGGCAGCGTCCGGCGTGCGGGTGGCCGCGTACGCATCTCGGCGCAACTCATCAGTGCCGCCGACGGTTTCCATCTGTGGGCCGAGCGCTATGACCGCACCATGGATGATGTGTTCGCAGTGCAGGAGGAGATCGCGTCATCAATCGCCGAAGCGCTGCGCGTCGCGCTGTCCCCAGCAGAAGTGGCCAAACTCGCGGGTGACCGGCCCGCTGATGTGGGCGCCTACGATCTCTACCTGAAGGGCCGGGAACGGTATGGTCGCTACACCGACCTCTCCCTGCGAGAGGCGCTCGAGTTGTTCCGCCAGGCGGTCCACCAGGATCCAGACTACGCACTCGCGTGGGCCGGTATCGCGGATTGCTTTGCGCAGCTGTGTCAGTGGGGTATCTCGGTGGATGTCGTGGAATACACGCGACTTGGCTTGGAGGCTGCGCAGCGCGCCATCGCGCTGAATCCCCGCCTGCCCGAGGCTTATAAGGCCCAAGCCTCGAACCTGCGCTTCGCGGGAGACTTCGATGGCGCCCGCGGCGCATTGTTGCGCGCGGTCGAGGCGGATCATCGCTTCACCCCCGCGATCATCAACTTGGGAGGGGACGCCGTGACGCGTGCGGACCTCGCGGCAGCGGAGCGCTATTTCCGGCGCGCGGTCGAGGTGGACCCCCAGGAGGCTTTCGCGATGACCTGGATCGCATTCCTGGCGGTCTGGACCCGGCGACCGGAAGTGGCCATCGCGATGACGCACGAGATCCGGCGGCTCTCCGATGCGCCCTTCTACGTCACTGCGGTCTATGCCACCCGGGCACAGGCGCATCTGGAACTCGGGGACGTGGGCGCGGCCGCGCAGGCAATGCGGGATGGCCTCGCCGCGGGTGCACAGCCCGAGGACATGCGCGCGATCGAGGCGGTGATCGCGGTGCTGGAGGGGCGCACCGCGGAGGCGCGACGGCTGGTCGGCATACTCGCCGGGACGAACGGCCTGGGCGCCTCCAGTCTGACCCTTGCTTCTATCGCCGCAGTGCGGCTCGGTGACCTCGAGACCGGTGCTGGTTTCCACGATGTCCTGCTCATGCGCGATTTTGCTCACACGCTCGTGAGGCTCAATCCCGAACTGCTTCCCCTCCTCGATCGCGCCCCGCTGGCACCGCGACGCCGTGACGCCGTACTGGTGTGGCCGCTCGAAGCACCGATGCTGGATGCGCGGGTGCACGCGGTGTTCCGCGAGGTCCGCATCGAGTCGGGGCTGCCGCCGGGCAGCGACATCCGCTAGCCGCCGTCGCTTGGGTCCCAATCACTCCTGTGGCGAGCCAGCAGGCCAAGGGCTAGACTTCCCGCGATCCGCCCCATCCCATCCAGCCCCCGCAAGGAGCCGCCATGCGAGTGCCCCTGGTTGTATCTGCCTGTGCTTCCCCTATTGCTTGCCTGCTTCTTGCCGTATCACTCCTGGCCGCGCCTCGGTTCGCCTTCGCGCAGGCCTTCACATGGCTCTCGCCCGTTGGCGGTGAAACCTGGACCGCGGGCACGACGCATACATTGGAGTGGAGCGGCGGACCCTCGGGGAGCAATATCGGCGTGTATCTCATCAGCCTGTCGCCATACCAGGTCGTGAGCACTGTGCAAACCAACATGCCCTACGGATTCACGACGCCGATGACCATTCCTGCAAACCTCGTCCCCGGCGCCTATCAGGTGTACATCAGCGACACGCCGACCACGACCTGGACCTACTCGTCCACGTTCACACTGCAGGCTCCGCCAACTTGCGGGTCGGGATGCACGTTGGTAGCCGTGGTCCCGGATTACGCATCCGGGTACCCCATCACAAGCTGTGGGACCACCGCAGCGATCGCCTATTCGAATGCACAGTCATGGCTGAACTCGAAACTGACCAACGCATGCCCCGCGGGCTACACGATGGATCCCTCGTCGGTCGTATCGGAATTCACGCAACTACCTCTGGGAAGCTGCTACGTGGGTCAGTTCGGTGCTTTCCAGGTCGAAGCGACTGCCGTCGCTTGCTGTTGCGCCGCCCCAACGAGTGGCCGGCGGACTACCTGGGGTGGGGTGAAGTCGCACTATCGGTGAAGAAGGGTGGACTTCTGTGATCCACAGCGACCACTCCGTGCGCGGAGTGGTCGTCGCGTTTTCGCATGTGGCGGCCCGAATCCTTGACCGGCCCCGCAGCCCCCTCTACCTTCCTGTCTACACTGCTTCGAAACTGTGCCAGCCATCCGCCCCAAATGACTCGGAGGCACCACCTTGGCCACCATCCACCTCGAAGGCCTGTCGGTCTTCGGGCACCACGGCGCCCGCCCCTATGAAAAGGAGGCTGGTCAGCGTCTGGAGGTGGACCTGATCCTTGAGCCGACGAACACCTCGGCCGAGCTCAGCGACAAGATCTCCGAGACGGTGGACTATGACCTGCTCTACCAGCTGGTGCGCCAAGTCGTGGAGGGGGAGAGTTTCCACCTGCTCGAGAAACTGGCTCGGGTGATCGCCGACACCATCCTGGAACGATTCCCCATCCAGCGGGCCACTGTCCGCATCGCCAAGCAGAACCTGGGTTGGACCACGGGCGGCCGGGCGATCATCGAAGTCACCCGGTCGCTCGCGTGAAGGCTTATGTGGGATTGGGCTCGAACCTGGGCGAACGCGAGGAGCAGATCCGTCAGGCGATCGACGAACTGGTGAAGTTGCCCCAGACGGTGCTGTTGCGGGCCTCGTCGCTCTATGACACCGAACCGGTCGGCGAGAGCGAACAGCCAGACTTCCTCAATG
Organism: Candidatus Eiseniibacteriota bacterium; assembly: GCA_039917105.1. Classification (GTDB taxonomy): domain Bacteria; phylum Eisenbacteria; class RBG-16-71-46; order RBG-16-71-46; family RBG-16-71-46; genus CAIXRL01. The sequence goes on from JBDSKE010000170.1 coordinate 9,873, forward strand.
CCGTCGCCCTGCTCGATACCGATCTGGATCCGCGGCAGTTGCTCTGGAATCTGCTCTTGATCGAGAAGCGCCTGGGTCGGGTTCGCACCACCAAGTGGGGACCCAGGCTGATCGACCTCGACTTGCTGCTCTACGGCGACGAGCAGATCGAGGAAGACGATTTACGCGTTCCGCATCCCGAGATCACGCGCCGCGCATTCGTGCTCGTGCCGCTGGTGGAACTCGATCCAGGCCTCGTGCACCCGGGCACCGGGGAACTCATGTCCGCGCACCTGTCGCAACTCAAGACGCGCCCGCCGGTCAAGCGCGGCACCCGCCTCTGGAACTGAGCGCCCGCCAGTGAGCGAGAATCGTTACATCGTGATCGAGGGCGTGATTGGCGCCGGCAAGACCAGCTTGGCGCGCATGTTGACCGAGCGCCTGGCGGCCAAGCTCGTATTGGAGGAAGTCGAGGAGAATCCGTTTCTCAAGGACTTCTACAAAGATCGCGCGCGATTCGGATTCCAGACGCAGATGCACTTCCTGTTCAGCC
>JBDSKE010000171.1:0-3160 GCA_039917105.1 Candidatus Eiseniibacteriota bacterium
GCAGGCGGCGTGCGCGACTCCGGCGGCGGGCAGCAGCAATCCCCAGGATCACGGCAGCGAAGCGTCGAGCTACCACGCCACGCATGTCGCGGGGACGATCATGGGGACGGGCGGGCCGGGCGGGTTCTTCGCCGGCGTCGCTCCCGCAGCCCGCTTGGTGGACTGCAAGGTGCTCTCGGACGCCGGCGCGAGCGTGGGCGGGTCGAATCGTGGAGTGGACTGGGTGATCTCGAACCGCACTCGGCTCTGGACGGGCCTGCCGGCGGGAAGCATCTGGCAAGGCATCGACGTGGTGAGCATGTCGTTGGGCTCCACGGAGTGCGCGGGCGGCAGCGGGACGAGCACGGGTACGGGCTCGACGCTGATCAACACGGCCGTGGATGCGGGCCTTGTGATGGTGATCGCAACAGGCAATGACGCCTCCGTGGAGTGCATCGCTTCGCCGGCAGCTGCCGACAAGTCCGTCGCCGTTGGCGCATCGACGCACAATCGTACGCTCGACCGTGGTGACGATCGCGTGACCGACTTCTCGAACGAGGGCCCGCGCGATGACGATGGCGACACGGACCACTTTGACGAGATGAAGCCCAGCGTCGTGGCCCCTGGGGCCGGGATCATCTCGGCGTTCGGCGATCCGTCGACCGACGGCACCGCCTATCAGCAGCTGTCGGGAACGAGCATGGCCACGCCCCATGTGTCGGGTTGCGCAGCGCTCATCCTGCAGGCCAACCCCGGACTGTCGCCGATGCAGGTTCGGTCCGTGCTCCAGAACACTGCTGAGCACAACGTGCCGACGCTCAAGGTGGCGGGCGACCGCGGGCAGGACCCGTTCGGTCTGGATGCCAATTACGACCCGAGCTGCGGCTGGGGCTTGGTGGATGTCTATGCTGCTTGCAAGGAAGCCTTGAACAGCGCCTCGGGCGTGCAGGTCGTCAAGATCCGTCCATTGGCGAATCCGGCCGCATCGCGCATCGACTTCACTTGGATCACCCAGCGCGAGTACCCGTTCCAAGGCTTCAATGTGTATCGCGCTCCGAACGTGAACAACGCCCCCGGTACGTTCGCCAAGTTGAACGCATCGCTCATCCCGGGTGCGGGCCAACCTGCCATCCAGGGCGTCGCCAATCGCACTCCCTACGTGTTTGTGGATGCCGATCCTGCGCTCGTCCTGGGCCAGTCGTACTGGTATCGCGTCGACTGGGTGGATCTGGGCGGCGGCGTTCACGCCGAGCCAGCGTTGGCGGTGGCCTACGGAACGCTCGCGCGCGTAGCGACCGCGTTCTACCAGATTGTCCACAACGCCGTGGACAACGACCTCACTATCCGACTGGGTTCGGATTACGGCCGCTCCATCGGTAGCCTGGGCGGCGCCGACATGGAGGTGCTCGGACCGGGCGAGAAGGCCCAGGACAGCGTCCGCGTGATCTTGCCATCGACCGTTCCCGCGAACACGGGGAGCTCCGCCCTTGGCACGCTCGAACACTTCTGGTCGGTCGGGTTTCGCCAGGGGGACGCCGCCGAAGCCTTCCTTCCGCCCAGCTATGGCACCCCGTGGTTCCTGAGCGTGACGGACGGCGGTTACGTGAACCGCACGGGTCGCCTCACGAGCTACTCGATCTTCGTCAACGACTCGCCGGGAAGCCCGAGCGGGACGACCTATGTGACGGACCATGCCCCGATGCCGTCGCCCTTGGTCGAGGGCGGAGTTGTCCCTACCACCATCTGGATTCCGGAACAACGCACGACCGATGTCGGCGCAGCGCATCTTGCCGCGACATTGGCCGGCGACATCGTGGAGATCGACTTCGCGCTGACGCAGTCCAGCGCAGGGGCGAGCGCCCGCATCCTGCGTTCCACATCCGAGGAGTTCTCGGCCGCTGCGCTGATCTCTCCCGAATCACTCCCGATCGGGGACGGGGGACTGCACTTCGAGGATCGCGAGACGGAGCCCGGCCTGACCTATTGGTACTGGGTCGAGGTCCGTACCGCCGCCGGCAGCACTTTCATGAATGGACCGGTGAGCGTGACCACACCGTCCGCCTTTGCGGTCACCTTCGCGCGTGCGCCACAGCCGAATCCGATGCGCGCTGGAGGAGCACTCCACTTCACGGTGGGCGCCGACGCTGCGGTGGGTGGTTCCGCCGAGGTCGTTGTGACCCTGCACGACATCCATGGCCGCAAGGTGCGTGAACTCGTCCATGAGCGCATGGGCGTGGGCGAGCATGCGTTGCAGTGGAAGGCCGCCGATTCGAATGGCCGCAGCGTGCAGGCGGGGATGTACTACCTCAGCTTCCGCGCCGGTCGCATCTCGCAGACGCACAAGGTGATCGTGGTGGACTGACGGAATCGAAAGGCCGCCGCAGCTGGCTGCCGAACGCGCCCCCCGGGATTGGCTACCCCGGGGGGCGTTCGATTTGTGCCGGCGCGGGGGGAACCCATCTCCCCGCGCTCGTCGTGGAATCCTTCATGCACCCGAGTGAGCCGTTAGGATCGCACCCATCGGTCCCGTGACATGCATGGGTTCCAGAGATGGCGGGGGGGCGCAATGACAGCACTCGATCGACGTGGATTCCTTAGAATATTGGGCCTGGGCCTCGCCGCGTGGTCGGCCCCTCGCGTGTTGAGTGCGGCGCCAGCACCGCCACCTGCCGCCACCTTCCCGTTTCAGGATTCGGCATTGGTGCGGCAGGTGGTGGGGGCTTCGCACGGCCGCTTCGCGGAATTGCGCCCGCTGGTCGAGGCCCGCCCGGCACTTGCAAACGCCACGATCGACTGGGGTTTCGGCGACTGGGAAACGGCGATTGGGGCCGCCTCGCATACCGGCGGCCGTGAGATCGCCGAGTTCTTGTTGGCCCACGGGGCTCGACCGGATCTGTTCACGTTCGCAATGCTCGGCAACCTCGCCGCAGTGCGTGGGGCAATCGAGGGAAACGCTGGGTTCGCCAGGATCCGCGGACCGCATGGCATCACCTTGCTGTCCCATGCGAAGGCCGGGGGCGAGGCGGCGCTGCCCGTGGTCGCGTACCTGAGCGCACTGGGAACCGCTGATCAGCGATATCGCGACGATGCCATGAACGACGATGATCGCAGGGCGCTGCTGGGCGAGTACGCTTTCGGGCCGGGGCCCCAGGACCGCCTCCTGGTCCAAGAGGGAATGGGC
>JBDSKE010000172.1:0-4588 GCA_039917105.1 Candidatus Eiseniibacteriota bacterium
CTTGGTGATCCTTGGGCTCACGAGCGCGCCTAGAAGATGGTCAGGTTGATGTACTTGCGCGGGTGCAGCTTGATGTCCTCGATCAACAACTTCATGGACTTCACCGACTCGGTCACATCCGAATAGAGCGTCTTATCGTTGATGAGCGCGCCCAGGGAGCCCTCGCCGCGGTCCACCTTGTCGGTCACGCTCTGCAACGAAGCACGCAAGGAATCCATGCGCGCCGAAAGGCGCTCCAAGTTGCTCGACGAACGCTCGAAGTTATCGAGCGTGCGCTTGAGCTGCGCTTCGCGGTCCACCGTCAGCACTTTGGCGGTCTTGGAGACCTCGTTCAGGTTGCCGATCGTCTGGTGCAGCATCGCGCGGTTCTCCCTGAGCGCCTCGCGCAGATCCTGGCTGGTCGCGCGGAAGTTGGAGAGCGTCTTCTCGACATCACCGTCCTTCTCGATTCTGAGGCTCAGCCTCTCGAGATTCCGGCTGACCGCGTCCATGGCGCTCATCGTGGGGCCCATGCTCGCCATGACCTCGCCCATTCCCAACTCGAACACGCCTTGGATGGTATCGCGCTCGGTATACGCCGGGCCGGTCGTCTTGAGGTCCACGTAGATCACCTTGTCGCCCATCATGCCCAGGTTGCGGATCACCACCTTGCTGTCGTGCGTGATGACGACGTCGGCCGCCAACTCGAGGTCCACGGTCACATGGTCGGCCATCAAGGCGACCAGTTTGACGGTGCCCTTGGGGATCCCGTTGACCTGCACCTCGTCGCCCTCGCCGAGCCCACCCGCCTGCGGATAGACCACATGCCAGGTCCGCAGCTTCTTGCCGAGCGAGAACTGCTTGAGGTAGGTGACACCCCCTACCAAGACGATCAATGCCACGATGACCGTGGCCCCTACCTGAATCTCTGTCCTTCGACTCACGCGCCCCTCCCCGCACTCACAGCGGCTTGATCGGGCCTTCGCTCGACCCTTCGATGAACTGGCGCACCATCGGGTCGCTCGTGTTACGCGCCTCGTCGGGCGTGCCCGTGAATACCACTTTCCCCTCGTGCAGCATGGCCAAGAAATCGCCCACGTGGTACGCGCTGTTCATGTCGTGCGTCACGACGATACCCGTGACGCCCATGCGCGTCTGCATGGAGCGAATCAATTGATTGATCACGTCCGACATGATGGGGTCCAACCCCGTCGTCGGTTCGTCGTACAGGATATAGGCCGGGTCCATGGCGATCGCGCGTGCAAGGCCCACGCGCTTGCGCATGCCACCCGAAAGCGACGCCGGCGTCACGTTCTCGACATCTTTAAGGCCCACCCACTCGAGCCGCTCGCGCACGCGCGCTTCGATCTCGGCCGGCTTCATGGGCGTATGCTCGCGCAACGGCAGCCCCACATTGCCGCCCACCGTCATCGAATCGAACAATGCCCCGCCCTGGAACAGCAGCCCGAAGCGGATGCGGACCAAGTTGAGGTCGCGCTCATTGAGGCCCACCAGTTCGGTGTCATCCACCTTGATGCTGCCCGCATCCGGCTTCATGAGCCCGATGATGTGCTTGAGCAGCACGCTCTTGCCGGTACCGCTGCGCCCCATGATCACGACGGTCTTGCCCGTGGGGATATCGAGATCGACACCGTCCAGCACGTTGCGGGTGCCCAGCCGCTTCTTGAGGCCTCGGATCTGGATCATGTGGCGAAGATGAATCGGAAGAGGACATTGGCAAGCACGTAGTCGCTGATCAACACCAGTACGCACGACGCGACCACCGCCCGAGTGGTGGCGACGCCCACACCCTGCGCCCCGCCTTCGGTGCGGAAGCCGTAGTAGCAGCCCATCCAGGAGATGATGCCCCCGAAGAAGAACGACTTGATGAGCCCCGATATCAGGTCCCTCATGAGGAAGAACTCGCGCAGACCCGCCACATAGGTATGCGTACTCACGCCGACACTGGTGACCGCCACCACGTACCCGCCGAACACCGCGATGGTGTTGGCGATGATCGTGAGCATCGGCAGCATGATGAACGCCGCGACCACGCGCGGCACCACCAAGTAGCGCACCGGGTTGATCGCCATGGCTTCAAGCGCGTCGACCTGTTCGGTGACCCGCATGGTGCCCAACTCCGCCGCGATCGACGCACCCACGCGCCCGCCCACGATGAGCGCCGTGAGCACCGGGCCCAACTCGATGATGACCGAGCGCAGGATGACCGAACCGATGAACTTGAGCGGCACGACGTTGTCGAACTGGTAGGCCGCCTGCACCGCCGCCACGGCGCCCGTGAACATGCTGACGATCACCACGAGCAAGAGCGACTGCACGCCGATCGCATGCATCTGGTCCACGATCAGGCCCAGGGAGCGCATCCCACGCCCCAGCATGCGGAAGGTCTCGCCAATGAGCATGACGATACGCCCGACTTCGGCGAGCCAATCGTCGACGCGATGGCGTATGAACGCGTAACTCTTCCAAGTGATGTCGGTCATCGTCCGCTAGAACCCCTGGTCCGTTTCGCCCGCCATGATGGGGCTGTAGGGAACGAACTTGGTGCACTCGCGCAGGAACGTGAGCGCCACATCATCGGTCGGACCATTGCGCTGCTTGGCGATGATCAGTGCCGCCTTGCCCGGCTCGGGCGTATCGGGTTTGTACACGACTTCCCGCCAGACGAATAGGACAACGTCCGAGTCCTGCTCGAGGCTGCCGCTTTCCCGCAGGTCTGACAACTGCGGGCGCCCGCTCCCGCCGCGCTGTTCCACCGCGCGCGAGAGCTGCGAGAGGGCGATGATCGGGACGCCGAGTTCTTTGGCAAGACCTTTCAGGCCGCGGCTGATCTGGGAGATCTCCTGCACTCGGTTCTCGGCCTGCGTGGTGCCGCGCATGAGTTGCAGGTAATCGATCACGATGAGGCCGAGCTTTTTGTCCGCCTTGAGCCGGCGGCACTTGGCGCGGATCTCGAGCACCGACTGCGAAGGGGAATCATCGATGTAGATAGGCGCCTGCGTGAGTAATCCCGCGCCGGTCGTCAAGCGCGGCCAATCCTCGTTACCCAGGAATCCCGTGCGCACTTTGTGGAGCCCCACCTCGCTCGCCGAACAGAGCAATCGCATGGCGAGTTGCTCCTTGCTCATTTCGAGAGAGAACACCGCGACCGGGATATTGAAGCGGATGGCGGCATTCTCCGCCATGTTCATCGCGCAACTCGTCTTTCCCATGGCGGGTCGGCCCGCCAGGATGACGAGATCCCCCGGCTGCCAGCCCGAGGTGAGCTTGTCGAGGTCGTCCCAGCCCGAGGGGACACCGGTCACCTGCACCTTGCGCTCGAACAACTTCTGGATGTTGTCGAACGTGGGCTTGAGCAGGTCGTGGATCCCGTAGAAACCTTCGCGGATGCGCAGGTCGGTGATACCGAAGATGCGCGCCTCGGCGGTGTCGAGAATCTGCGCGGTGTCCTCCGCCGATGCATACGCGGCCTGCTGGATCTCGGTGGTGGCCTTGATGAGTTTTCGCAGAATCGACTTGGAATGCACGATCTTGATGTACTGCTCGATATTCGCCGTGGTGGTGGCGTACTCCATGATCTGCGCCAGCGCCTGCGACCCGCCCACCGCTTCGAAGTCGCCGCGCGTCTTGAGCTCTTCGGACACCGTGATGATGTCAGCGGCTTCGCTACGATTGTAAAGCGAGACGATCGCAGAGTAGAGCTTGGCGTGCGCGGTGCGATAGAACACCGTCTCATCGATCATCTCGACCGCGAGCCCGATCGCGCTCTGGTCCAAAAGCATGGCCGCCAGGATCGAACGCTCGGATTCGAGCGCCTGCGGTGGCGTGAGCCCGGCAGGGCCTACCCCCGCTGGTCCTGCGTGTTGGTCGAACATGCTGGATCTCCAAGGCGCGTCCTGCGCGCCAATGACTGTGCGAAATTACTCGGCGAGGTATTCCTGGGCAAGACGCTGCAGGTCGTCCCAGACGGGCGCCTTGGACCTGGGGTCCCGCAAACAGTACGCAGGATGATAGGTCACGAGCAGCTTGGCGCCTTTCCAACGGTAGGTCTTGCCCCGCATGTCCTTGATCGCGCCCTTCAACCCTAGCAAGAGTTCGGCCGCGAACTTGCCCAGGCAACATATAACGCGCGGCTGCAACGCCTCGAGCTGTCGCATGAGGTAGGGGGAGCACATTTCGATCTCGCGGGGCGCGGGGTTGCGATTCGCGGGTGGGCGGCATTTGAGCACATTGACGATGTAGACCGTCTCGCGTGACAGGGTCAGGCCGGGAATCAGCTTGCGCTCATCCATGGCCGCGATCATACGCGTGAGCAACTGACCCGCCTTGCCAACGAACGGCTCGCCCTGTTCGTCTTCATCGGCGCCAGGGGCCTCGCCCACGAAGACGATGCCACTCAAGGCACTACCCACACCCGGCACCGCTTGCGTACGAGTCTCGGATAACACGCATCGGGTGCAGGCGCAGGCTTCGGCGGCAATAATCTGAAGTAGGGGCTGCGACGCGGCCACGATGGCGTCGCGACCACCTCCGAGCGCTGATGCGTTCAGGGGCTGCGCGAACGCGGGTAGTGCGGCTGCGGGCGGAG
>JBDSKE010000173.1:0-13185 GCA_039917105.1 Candidatus Eiseniibacteriota bacterium
CTGCACGCGAGACGCCTACGATGCCGTGGGGGGATTCCGGCCCGAGCCACTGTTCGAGGACGTCGACATGGCGACACGGCTGGCCCGGGTCGGGAGACTCATCCGGCTTCGCCAGGCGGTCACGACGTCGGCGCGACGTTTCAAGGGCAACGGCGCATACCGCCAGCTCGCAACGAACGCGCTCCTCTTTGCCGCCTATTGCGCAGGCGTGGAGCCGCGACGCCTGAGCGCCATCTACCAGCCGAATCAAGGCGAGAGGCCGATCGGTCGCGAGGAGCATGCATGAACGGCATCATTCTGATTCTCGGCGCGGCGGCGGTCGCGGCAGCCAACGGCGCGAACGATAACTTCAAGGGCGTTGCGACGCTGTTCGGAAGTCGGACGGCCTCGTACCCCACCTCACTTCTGTGGGCGACGTTCACCACCTTCGCGGGTGCGGTTGCGGCCATATTCATCGGCGCACGTCTCGCCGCGGCGTTCACGGGTGGAGGGCTCCTGCCGGCCGGTGCCATGGCGGTGCACGGGCTGTTACCCGCCGTAGCGATCGGGGCGGCTTTGACGGTTGGCCTGGCCGCCCGGGCCGGGCTGCCGATCTCCACGACCCACGCCCTTCTGGGCGCGCTCCTTGGGGCGGGGGGCATTGCCTCGGCAGGGCACCTGAACTTGAGTGTGCTCGCGAATCGTTTTGTAGCGCCCTTGTTGCTGAGCCCGGTCGCGGCATTTGCGCTTGTCGCGGGCGCCTACCCGGTCCTCAGCCGCGTGCGCCGTGGCCTTGGCTTAACCGCGTCCTCTTGTGTCTGCGTGGCAGCCGAAGCAGAACCGATCCAACTTGCGACTGACACGCTCGCGACCCGATCCCGTCCAATCGTGCATTCATGCGATCGCCGGTGTGAAGGAGCGGTGCTCGGGGTAGATGCCCAGCAGGTCGTCGCGGGAGCCCACTTCATGTCGGCCGGACTCCAGAGCTTTGCGCGCGGACTCAACGACACGCCGAAGATCGCGGCGCTCCTGCTGGGGGCAACGATCGCTGGTGCCCGCTTGACGGCCTTGCCGGCATTCCTTGTGGTCGCGGTCGTGATGATGATCGGCGGCTGGTTGGGCGCTAGGCGCGTGGGAGAGACCATGAGCCATCGGATCACGTCGCTCAACGACGGGCAAGCGCTCACTTCGAACGCGGTGACGGCCGCGCTGGTGCTCGCAGCCTCCTTGTTCGCGCTTCCCGTTTCGATGACGCATGTCGCGGTCGGCTCACTTGCGGGACTCGGGTGGTCGACCGGCGAGGCGCGCTGGTCCACACTCCGCACCATCGCACTGTCGTGGCTGTTGACCCTCCCGATTGCGGCCGCAATCGCAGCAGGCAGCTTCGTTCTCGCCGAAAGGTTTCTCCCGTGAGCTATCTCGACGTGCTCCTCGCGGCTGAGCTTTTGCTCGACTGGAATCTGCTCGCGCAGCCGCGCGGACCATGGCGGGAAGTCTCTTACCGAGGTCACACGGCCTACGTTGTTCAAGCCGACTCGGCGGAGAAGTACCTTCATGCCGAGGCCCGCGGAACCAACTCCGCGCTCTTCTTTCCGATTCCATCCAAGACTCAGTTGTCGGAACTTCGATGGCGATGGAGAGTCCTGCGCCACCCGGCGGGGGCAAATACGACCGTGAAGCGATCTGACGACCGCGCAGCGTCTGTATTCGTCCTCGTGCACCGGAGCATCTTTCCCTGGCGTACCCGCGGTTTGCTCTACCAGTGGGCGAACGGAAGCGAGCGCGGTCGCTGGACCTCGAGCCCGTACGCATCCGGAATCAAGGTGATCACGCTCGAGAATGCCCCCGCGGACAGCGTTTGGAGAAGCGAACGACGGAATCTGCGCGAGGATCTCCGGGCGGCTTTCAAATCCATGCCTGCGCGTATCGAAGCCATCGGTGTCCTCTGCGACGCCGACAACACGGGCGACCGCGCGATTGCCGACTTCGGCTCGCTGCGTCTGCTGACTACGGGTGAACATCGCGTCTATTGACGCCCGGACAGCGAGCGCAAGAGTTCGCTCGGCTCGGGGCGATCGCTTGGCCCGAGGCTCGGGCGGGCAAAGACGCCAGCGCGATGATGGCTTCGAGGCTCATCTCCGGGCCGGCATCAGGCTTCCAAGGGACAGGATCAACGGCACCCTGAAGATCCGTACCAGCGACGCGGGTCCGGGGCGGACTCATTCGCTCGCGCAATCTCCAACGACCACGGCAAAAACACCCCTCGGGAATTGCGAAGAGAGTGGTGTCACAGCCAGGCCAGCGGAGGCGTAGGGGTGTCACTTGTCGGGAGGATCCTGTTGGTTCCCGGCTTGGAACCCGAACGCAGGAGCCGTAATGAGTCCGGATCCGGCCACGCCGCCGAATGGACCCGCATCACACCCCGCTCAAGGCCTTGGTACCCATTCCGAGAATTTTCGCTTCCCGGAGGGCTTCCTGTGGGGGGCGGCCACCTCGAGCCACCAGGTTGAGGGTAATTGCGCGAACAACGACTGGTGGGCGTGGGAGAAGAATGGAAGGGTGAACGAGCCATCGCTTGATGCGGCGGATCACTTCAACCGTTTTCGCGAGGACTTCGATCACGCCCAGGCGCTCAACCACAACGCGCATCGGTTCTCGCTCGAGTGGAGCCGTATCGAGCCCGAGGAAGGCGTGTTCTCGGCCGATGGACTCGCGCACTACCGTGAGGTGCTGGAAGCCTTGATCGAGCGCGGCATGGAACCGGTGGTGACGATTCATCATTACACCTTGCCGTGCTGGCTCGCAGAGAAGGGTGGCTGGGAGAACCCGGAAATCGAGCGCTACTTCGAGCGCTACACTGCGCGAATCCTGGACGAATACAAGGACCTGGTGCGGTGGTGGATCACGTTGAACGAGCCGGCGGTGCACGTCTTCAAGAGCTACATTCTGGGCCAGTGGCCGCCCGGCAAAACGGACTACCCGGCCGCGTTCAAGGCGCTTCGTCATATGCTGCGCGCGCATGTCATGGCCTTTCACGTGATTCACGCGCGCCGGCCGGACGCCATGGTAAGTGTCGCCAAGCACGCGCTGGCGCTCACGCCTTGCAATCCCAATCGCTGGCTCGACCGACTGTCGGTGCGCGTGCGTGAGCACCTTTTCAATCACCTGTTCCTCGATGCGCTCCACACCGGCGCGCTGCGCGTGCCGGGACTGTTCTGGGAGCGCTTGCCTTCGGGGCGAACGCTCGATTTCGTCGGTCTCAACTACTACACGCGCGACTTCGTCCGTAACACGGGATTCACGATTCCCGGCCTGCTCGGCGACTTGTGCACGCTCAAGCATCACGGCCACATCGGAAAGCGCAATGATCTGGGTTGGGAGATCTACCCAGAGGGGCTCGCGCACTTCCTCAAGGCCTACTCGCGCTACAAGCTGCCGATCCTGATCACTGAGAACGGACTGCCCGCGGAACGCGACCACGATCGCTGGACTTTCATCTTCCTGCACTTGTGGCAGGTCGCTCGCGCGATCAACGACGGCGTTCCGGTCGTCGGCTACCTGCACTGGTCGCTGCTCGATAATTACGAATGGGCCGACGGCTATCGAGCGCGATTCGGACTGATCGCTGTTGACTACGCGACGCAGAAGCGCGACGTGCGCGAGAGCGCAAAGCGGATGGCAGAGGTCATCGCGAGGAATGAACTCTAAGGTGCTCGCGCCCTTCCTGGGCCGGCTGGTTGAGCGCCGAAGCAATCGGTGTCCTCTGCGCCGCCGAAAACACGGGGGACCGCGCGATTGCCGACTTCCGCTCGCTGCGACTGCTGACCACGGGTGAATATCGATAGCGGGTTCGAATATTCGGCCTTGAGCCCCCCTCCGCTGAATCGGTAGCATTTGCGGAGTCCTCAAATGTGCCGCGCACGGCGAATCCCTGCTTGCCCCCCGAGGTGGACTTGAACCGCAATCTCCCAGCACGCGCCCTGACTCTCCTGGTAACTCTCGCGGCACTTGCGGTCAATGGCCGACCAGCGGCCGGTGCGGACGCCAACGGCGTCGCGCTGTGCACGGCTCCGGGCGACCAGCTGGGACCCGCCACCGTATCGGACGGAGCTGGCGGTTCCATTGTGGCCTGGCACGATGTCCGCCCGACAGTCGCCTCGGGCGGGGTCTGCTTTGCGCAGCGCGTGAACGCGTTGGGAAATCCGCAATGGGCCGCGAACGGCGTGGCGCTTTCGACCACCGGGGATCTCAGCGATCCCGCGTCCCCCGCCATCGCTTCCGATGCGGCAGGGGGCGCCTTCGTCGCCTATGGGGGCAGCAGTTCCCAGCCTCGAGCGCAGTGGGTGAACGCGGCGGGTGTTCCTCAATGGGGGGCCGACGGTGTTCAACTCACAAACACTTCTCCCGTGCGCGACTTGGCGATCGTTCGTGACATCAGTGGAGCGGGAGGCGCCATCGTCGTCTGGCGTCTGATGAACGGCGCGGGTGGAACCTCCGACATCTATGCGCAGAAAGTCAACGCCGCGGGGGTGATTCAATGGGGCCCTGCAGGGGCTGCAGTGGCGACGACCAACATGAACTTCGAAACGCTTCCGGCGCTCATTTCGGATGGTGCGGGGGGCACGATCATAACCTGGTTCAACGGAACCAGCGGCTGCCGTGTTCAGAGACTGAACTCGTCAGGAGTGAGCCAGTGGACCAACAAATCCCTGAGTAGCCTTTCGAACAACCGGCGTCCGGCGATCGTCCCGGATGGTTCGGGTGGTGCCGTCGTCGCCTGGGCCTCCGGCAGTCTTGGCATCTACACCCAGCGCGTGAGTTCCATTGGCGACAAGCTGTGGTCGCCGCCCGAGACCGGCGTCATGCTCTGCTCCGCGGGGAATCAGTGCGCGATGATCCCCGACGGGGCCGGCGGAGCCACGGTGACGTGGCAGGACTTCCGCACGAACACGAACTACAACATCTTTGCCCAGAAAGTGAACAGCACGGGAGCGACGCAGTGGGTCGCGAACGGCGTCGAGGTTTGCTTTGTCGCGGGTGACCAACTCGCTCCCACGATCGTTTCGGACGGCGGGACGGGCGCCATCATCACGTGGTACGACGGGCGCATCTTCTCTTCCGGTGACGACATCTATGCCCAGCGCATCGATGTGAACGGAATATCCCAGTGGACGCCAAATGGCCTGCCACTATGCACCGCGGCCGGTGACCAGCAATTCCCGACGATTGCGATCGATGGCGCGGGGGGAGCATTCGTCTCGTGGCAGGACCGACGCAACGGAAGCAACAACGACATCTATGTTCATCACCTCAATCAGGGTGGCCAGGTCCTTTCGGCGCCGCTGGAGAATCAGGCCACGTGGATGGCCCGCTCATGGCCGAACCCGTTCCACGACCGCGTGCGACTCGAGTTCGTGCTCCCGGCCGCGACGACGATGGGCTTGGAGGTCTTCGATGTCAGCGGCCGGAGCATCCGTGCCTACGAGCCCGGATTGATAGCCGCCGGCGACCAGGTACTCACATGGGACGGCCGTTCGAGTGATGGACGCTCGGCGGGACTCGGTATCTTCTTCCTGCGCGCAACCGGTCCGGGCATCTCGCTCTCTCGGACCGTGGTCCGGCTCGAGTAGTTCAGCCAAAGCTACGTCCTGCGGAGCTGGTCGAGCGGGACCGTGGCGGGTGGCGCGGCGGCTACTTGAGCACCACCACGGTCCGCACGAGGGTTCGTCCTGCCGTCCACATCCGAGCGAAGTAGACGCCCGGAGGAGCTGAGGCGCCACGCGGCCACGTGACGGATCGCCGGCCTGCGGGCACCTCACCGTCGAGCAAGGTAGCCACCACGCGGCCGGCGAGGTCATGCACGGTGATCGCCACGTGCCCTGCTTCGGGTAGAGCGAAGCCGAACTCGGCGGCACCTCGCAGGGGATTGCTTCCTGCGAGCGCGAACTCGACGCCGACCGAAGGAGCGTCGCCCACCCCGACCGCCGCGGGCGCCGCTACGCCCTCGAATCCGGGATTATCGTATGGAGGGCCACAGATGAACGAGCATCCTGCGCCCAAATAGGTTCCGCCGGACGAGACGGCCATCCACTTGACCGCGGATGGCATCGTGATCGCGGTACTCTTCACTTGAAAGCCAGCCAGCGTATGTCCGGTGGTGATTGTGCTGACGCCGCCGGGGCCCGTGATCCAGAGATTGTCATAGTTGGTGTTCGTTCCACCGTAGCTGCCGGGGTTGTAGGCGTTGACCGCATTGGGATCCCAGCCGGCGGGCGAGCCGGCCACATCTCGGGGTGGCGAATACACGCCAAACAAATACAAATTGTTGGTGCCCCCGAGATTGTTCGTGACCGAAAAATCGAGCAGCCAGTTTCCTGTCGAACCCGAGACGCTGAATACCACGTCGACCGGGGCCGCCTGCGCCGTCGCCAGCGCGCCGAACAACGCCAATCCAACAATCGCGATGATGATCTTCAAGGTCGTAGCCCTCTGTGTGCGTCGGAACCAAGTTCGCGGATCACCACCACCGATGCCACGTCTCTGACGAGTCGGCGGCGAAGAGTAGGGTGCGAGCATGGTGCCTGTCGAGGCCTTTCGTCCGAATTCCAGTCAGCGTGGTCGACGCGGTGTCGCCGAGCGGGTTTCGCCGCCCGGGCGAGCCGCCCGCCTCACCGCGCGGCCGCGAAGATGCGGCCGATGTTCTCCTCCGAGAAGTAGTCGGCCGGGGAGCGGACGCCCGAGATCACTTGCGCGAAGCCGTCCATCGCCTCCTGGTTGCCTTTCACCGCCCCGAAGAGTTGCTGCATCTCCGGGGTCGGGGGCGCGAGCATGGCGAAGTTGCACGTGAACTCGAACATCGGCATCACCTGCCGGTCGCGGGCGGATTGGTACTCGCCCATGGATTGATCGAACTCGCGCGAACCGGAGAGCCACTGGTCCAAGGCTGTGGCGCATGATTCCGCATCGCGGAAAGCATCACTGATGCCTTGCGCGGTGATGAAGTCCCGGAGGTAGCCCGCATCTCCGACCAGCGCCCAGCCAGCACCGAATGGCTTGCGGAAGTAGTTCGGCACGTTGGTCCCGTAGAATCGATCCTCCCGCTTGGCGCTGCGTACACGCTCGGCGAAGGCGGGAGCGCGATCGAACGTCTCCAGGTAGTGACGCTCGATGTCGTGTCGGTTGGCCTCGAACTCGGCCATCGGCCAGCTCACCACCACGAGGGTGAGATCGTCGTTCGTGGGCCACGCAGCCCACCCGCGGCCGGGCGCGCGATCGTATGCCTCGAATCGCCCGTTCATGGGCAGTCCGCTCCAGTACGTGTAGTAGCCAGCCTCGATGGGGGCACGGTCGATGTACTGCTCGGGCGAAACCGCTTTCGCGACGAAGGAATGCAGCCCGTCGGCGCCAACCACGACGCGCGCTCGCTCGGTGACGTTCGTGCCTGCGGCGTCGCGTCCGCGTATGCCCGCGACCCGCCCGTCGTCGAACAGGATCTCGTCGACGATGAAGCCTTCGCGCACCTCGGCGCCCGCCTCGGCCGCAGCGTCCACCAGCAGCTTGTCGAGGACCGTGCGGCGCGGCCCATACGCGACGGCGTTGTCGCCATTTCCCGGAGCGCCTTCGATGACGAACGGGCCCATGTCGAACGCGTAGTGATCGATCGCGGGGCAGCCGGTGGCCTTCAGTCGCTCGAGCAGGCCCCAGCGCTTGAGCGCTCCCACCCCGGGCGGATGAATCAGGTGCGTCGAAATCGTGTCGCTCGGGAACGTCGCCCGGTCGACCAGGAGCACGTTGTAGCCCCTGCGCGCGAGCAGCATTGCGGTGGGCGATCCTGCGCATCGGGCACCGATCACGATGACGTCACGGCTCTTGGTGGACATGGGAGTCTCCTCTGGGTTCAAGCCGGGTGTGCCGCAAGAACGAAAGCATGATGGGGTTCGCCTTGGCTGGACTTGCCAGCGGTAGCTCGTGTCCTTCGCCGCGCACGATCTCGAGCCGCGCGCCCGGAATCGCGTCCTTCATTGCGGTCGCATAGGGCAGAAGCACCAGGTCGTGCTCGCCGTTCTCGAGGAGCACACGGGCGCGAATGGCGCCGAGTTGCTCGAGCGACCAGTTCGGACCCGCGAATACCATTGCTTTCCCCCGCGCGAAGAACTCCGGCCATTTGTCGGGCGTGGAGGAGTTCTTCTCGTACAGGTAGCGCAAAGGCGCCAACATGCCCGCGTCGGCTTTCGCGTCCTTGAACTCTTGCGTCATCTTCGCGTCCTGTCCGTCCGGCGGCGGCGTACGATTGGCGCCGAACGCCACCAGCCGACGCACGTGTTCGGGATAACGGCGCGCGAGGTCGAGTGCGAGGTTCCCTCCGTCGCTCCAAACGACGAGGTCCGCCCGCGCGATTGCGAGCGAGTCCATGACCGCCGCCACATCGTCAGTCAGCATCTCGTAGGTCAGGACCGGCGCGGTGTTGGACGACTTGCCGTGGCCGCGCGAATCGATTGCGATGACGCGGTACGACGCGTTCGCGAGCGCCTCGATCTGGCCGCCCATGAACTCGAGGGAGCACAGCCCGGCGTGCAACACGACGACGGGCGGGCCGTCCCGCTTGCCGAACTCCTCCCAGTAGACCCGCGTACCCGCCGGGGCACGGTCGACATAGCCCGATGCCCGCACGTGCGAGCCTTGCCAACGCGAGAAGTGAACGAGCGTCTTCAGCTCCCCGGGCACGGCGAAGATCCAGCCGAGGACGAGAAGCGCGGCGAGGACAAAGGCGGCTATTCCCACGACCCTGAGCTTCATGACCGACAGTAAATCGCCTTGTAGACGGACGCGCAAGAGCCCTGTGCGATGCGGCCGAGAGGGGCATGGCGGCCACTCCCGAATGTGTCAGAACTGAGCGACAGTATGCTAAACTTGTTATGCGCCAACATCCCTGCACCCGCACCCCTGATAGGAAACCTCATGGCCGCCCGACCCACGATGCCCCGATGGTGGGCACTGCCGCTCATCGCCCTCCTCGCCTTCGCCTCCGAGGCGCGGGCCGTGTCCACGGCCGTCGTCATCAGCCAGATTTATGGAGGCGCGGGGGGTAGCGGCGGCGCTCCATACGAGCGAGACTACATCGAACTCTTCAACCGTGGCGGCGTCGCTGTCAGCTTGACCGGTTGGAGCGTCCAGTATGCGGCTCCGGCCGGGACGAGCTGGTCGGTGACGCTCCTGCCCAACATCGTCCTTCAGGCGGGTCAACATCTGCTGGTGGCGGAGGCTCTCGGTTCCAGCGGGGCACCCCTTCCAACCCCCGACGTGTCCGGCGTGATCAGCATGTCCAACTCCAGCGGTAAGGTGGCGCTGGTGAACGCGACGACAGCACTCGCAGGAAGTTGTCCGTTGGGCCCCTCCATTATCGATTTCGTCGGGTACGGGACGGCCAACTGCTCCGAGACTAATGTGTGCCCGTCGTTGAGCGTCAGCACGGCGGCGGTGCGGAATTCCAACGGGTGCGTCGACACGGACAACAATGCTTCCGATTTCACGGTCGGCACACCGAATCCCAGGAATACGGCGTTCCTGCTCGCGCCCTGCAATCCGCTGTCAGGTACAGGCGCCGCCAACCCGAGCACCGTTAGCCCCGGAGGGTCTACGCTCCTCACCGTGACCGTGCAGCCCAGCAGCAATCCTGCCAGCAGCGGGATCAGCGTGACCGGCAATCTCTCGTTGATTGGCGGCTCGGCGGCGCAGGTCTTCTACGACGACGGCAGCCATGGGGACGTCGCCGCGGGCAACAACGTGTTTTCGTTCCTCGCAACCGTCCCGGCAGGTACGGGTACAGGCGGCAAGAACCTGCCGATTTCCATCCAGGATGCGCAGGCGCGCTCCGCCTCGACCTCGATCCCGCTCACGGTGACCGTGCTCGCACTCACGATTTCCCAAGTACAGGGATCCGGCGCGACCTCGCCGGTCACGGGCCAGGTCGTGTCGGTGCAGGGCATCGTGACGCATCTTTCGACGGACGGATTTTTCGTCGAGACGCCCGACGCCACGCAGGACGCCGATGTCAACACCTCGGAGGGAATCTTCGTCCTCGATCCTGCGCACACTGCCAGCGTCAGGGTGGGGGAATTCGTCTCGGTAAGTGGCAGCGTGGCGGAGCTGCCGATGTATGCCGACGCCGCTGCGCCGCTGCGCACGCAGATTGTGTACGCCTCGCACGCGCTCCAGAGCACGGGCAATGATCTACCCGCGGCCTATTTGATCGCCCCCACCGACTTCGATCCGTCGGGGCTCTCCTTCGCGCTCGAGCGTTTGGAGAGCATGCGCATCAGGTGCAGCTCGCTCACGGTGTTCCAGCCTACGGGCGGGACGTACTTGCCCGGAAGCAATCTGGTGCTCGGAAACAACCGCTGCTTCGCGGTGCAGGGAACCCCGTCCCTGCTGGCAGGCCCGGGGCGCGAGTCCGGCTACGACCGGCGCTGGACGTTGCCGGCCGGCGCTCCGTGCTGCGTGCCGGTATGGGACGCCAACCCCGAGGCCTTCGCCGTCGAGGGTCTGGGCAACCTCCCAGCGGGCACGGTGGTGTCCAACGTCTTCGGAGTGCTCGACTTCGCCGATCGCCGTTACGCGATGCTCGTTGAAAACTTCGGCTCCACCAGCGGCGGTCTGGGCCAGGTTGCCGTGAGCGATGCCGCGACTGACGAGTTCACGGTTGGCTCGCTCTACCTCGACCGCTTCTACGACAGCGTCGACGATCCAACCAATGCCAACGACATCGTCGTGGAACCTGCTGCCTACAGCGCGCGGCTCGGGAAGCTGGTGGCGGAGATCCGCGACGTCATGAAGTACCCAGACGTACTGTGCCTGCAAGCTGTTGAGAATCCCTCAACTCTGCAAGACATTGCGAGCGCGCTCAACGCCGGCGGCTCTGATTACGTGAAGTATCTGATCGAAGGAAATGACCCGTTCGGCCTCGACGTCGGGATTCTCGTGCGCGCCTCGCGAGTCAGCGTCAGCTCGATGGTGCAGCTCGAAAAGAGCGCGACTTACGTGGAACCCACAAGCGGGCAGACCCTGAGCGTGTTCGACCAGCCGCCGCTGCTGCTGACCGGCTGGGCGGTGAACGGCGCGGGTCCGAACACGCCGATCAGCGTGATGGCGCTGCAGCTCGCCCCCGTGACTGGCGCCGATACGTCGGCCGCGATCCGCAACCGGCGGCGGCAGCAAGCCGAGCATGTCGCGAGCCTCCTACAGGCACGGCAAACCGCGGCCCCGAGCGAGAATCTCATCGCGATCGGAATCGAGTCCTACCAGTTCAGCGACGGCGCGGTGGATGTGTTCGGTACCATCCGCGGCACACCCGCGCCGTCTACTCAGGTGCTCGCCGCCAGCCCGGATCTCGTGAATCCCGATCTCGTCGATGCTGCCGCCGCGATTGCGCCGTCGAATCGATACGACTCGACCCAGGACGGTGGGAGGGCGGCGCTCTCGCAGTGCCTGTTCGCCGACAACGTGGCGGCGTTGTTCCGGCGCACCGAATATGCGCGCTGCAATGCCGATGCGCCGGACACTGCGCGCATGCTGGCGGGGAATGCTACCCGCACGGGGCCGCGCGACGGCATGGTGGTGTACCTGCACCACACCGGCACAACGGACGTCGAGGGACCAGGACCGATAACGCTGGCGGTCGAAAGCGTGCGGCGTGAAGAATCGGAAGCGGACAAGCTTGCGGTCGCCTTCGCATTGCCCTTGGCGACACCCGCTTCGCTCGAGGCTTTCGACGTCCTCGGCCGGCAGCTCGGGCGTGTGGATCTTAATGGAGTCGGGGCGGGTCGGCACACCGTCACCCTGGCGATACGCGCGCACACGGCGTCCGGTGTAGTGCTCGTGAGGCTCCGCCAAGAGGGCTGCTCGGTAGTCAAGAAGTGCTCGCTGATGCGGTAGTGCTGTTCGTCAGCTGATCGCCGCGTGGTTGAGTTACGGACATCCTTGCCCTGAGCGGGCCCTCGCATTGGCCAGGGCTTGGTCGGAACCGGCGCCGTAACCATCGATCGAGACCGAGAATGCGTTTACTCGGAGTTTGGACATGGGCGTAACTCCTTTCGGTGGGTTCGTCTCACCACACTCACGGACTCGTCCCGAAGGTCAGCATCACGCCGTTCGCTCCGTCCCCGCCTACCTCGTCGAAGTTCGAGAACACCAGATGGAAGCGAGGTTCGAGGATGGCATTGAAGTCGTAGGTCCGTAGCGCGACCAGGCCGGCTGCGAGATCCAGCGTGGGCACGGTCTCAGTCTGCGTGCTTGGGCCATAGGGGCCGGTACCCGAGCCGTTGAAGGGCAGCCGTCGTTCCACGGTGATGGTGTGAACGCCGATTCCGGCACCCACATAGGTGGCGATGTCACGCGTGCCGAACAGGCGCGCTGCGGTCAGGTCGAGAAGCGTCCAATCGAGATTCCCATCGCCCCAGCTGAGCCCCACCAGCGTGGAGCTCTCGATCTGAGTGCGACCGAACTCGTATCGGTACGCACCGTGAATGTTCGTCAGGCGATCGGCGCCGCCGAAACCATTGCCAGTGGGGAAGAGGAAGCCGGCACGCAGGCCGAACCCCGTGCGAGTGGCTCGCCGCGCTGGCGCTGTCGTTTCGGCCTGCGTGACCGATTCGACCGAGGCCTGATTCGAGTTCGGCTTGCCGGCCGCGATTCCTTCGGCGATGCGCCGCATCACCGCATCGAGGTCCTCCTCGGTGGTGGCGGTGATCTGGTCCCGGTAGAAAGGCGCGGGCTCGCCCACGCGCAACACGCTGAGCCGTGCGATCACCTTGGTGCTCAGGCGGCTGAGCGAACCGTACACAACTTGCGTCGCGTTGGATTCGCGGGCAAGTGCCGCCGCACATTCGGGTGCGTCGCAGGCGAGCGCGCCATGCGCCAGGTTCTCCCCGTCCACGCTCACAATGCTCATTCCGTGCGACTGCATATCGCCGATCAGCAGGTCGCGCGCAACGGCCAGGGTGGTGTCATTCACGCCCAGTGAACGGAACGGCAGCACCAACGTTCGTACGCCCGGCTCGGCATGCACCGAGGGCACCCCAAGTAGTGCCATGCAGACCACCAATCCGCTGACTTGAAGGCGGTACATGGGCTGTTCCTTTCCGGGGATAGGGTGGGCTCTGAGTGCGCTTACAACTAGCGTCCCGCCGCCTTCGGTAGCCCGTCGAGCAC
>JBDSKE010000174.1:0-5283 GCA_039917105.1 Candidatus Eiseniibacteriota bacterium
CGCGCGCGCCCTCGCTGCGTCCCACGGCCACCGGCGCAGGCTGCAGCGCGGGGTCGAACACCAGAACGCGCAGCGAGTCGAACGACAGCCCATCCAGGTTGGTGCCGGCATCCGAGAGCGAACGGAATCGTAACCGCACCGCGCTCGCACCCGGCCCGCCCGCGAAACCCGAGAGGTCGAAGCGATCCGGGTGCCACAGCCAGCGGGTGCCATCGAAAACCTGCGAACCCGCGCCGACGACGCTGTTGGCATCGCTCGCGCTCGAGGCATTGCCGCGCAGCGAAGTCCAGTCGATGCCATTGCGGCTGACCTCGAGCAGGCCGCAGTCGAAGTCACTCTCGAACTCCCAGCGGTTGTCCATCAGCGCCCAGGCCTTGACGCCCGCCGACAAGTCGAGCGTTTGCGAGAGCGTGAGCTGCGAGGAATAGCTCGTGGGATAGGCGCTCGTGGGGGAGTCGGCAATGTAGGCGCTGGGGTGTCGCGCGTCATTGTTGACCACTCCCCATAGTCCGGTTGCACTCCAGGGCGCCAGCGATTGCGCCGCATCGACCAGGACCGTGGTGGGCGTGCCCACCAGGACCTCGACCGTGTCACGGCAGTACAGCCCGTTCGCATCGCGCACCTCGAGCTTGAAGCGCACCATCGACCCGGGCGTGATCGTGTCAACCGCCGCCACCAGGAACGCGCCGCTCGCGTTGGCCTCGGCACTCTGGAAGGACGAGAGCGTGGGGT
The DNA here is from genome assembly GCA_039917105.1 of Candidatus Eiseniibacteriota bacterium. Taxonomy (GTDB): domain Bacteria; phylum Eisenbacteria; class RBG-16-71-46; order RBG-16-71-46; family RBG-16-71-46; genus CAIXRL01. The sequence goes on from JBDSKE010000174.1 coordinate 733, forward strand.
AGGACACGGCTCCCGATAACACCTCGGCGCGCGGATCGATGGACGTGAGCGTGGCTTTGAGCAACGGGCCTGCCGAGCCCGTGGCTCCGAAGTGGCGGAGCCGAACGGCCACATGCGCCAGATTGCCGGCGTTCAGGGCACCCTCGACGATGCGACTGCTCTCGACCCGCACCCATGGTCCCGCGATGCCGGCCACCGTGTAGCACGCCTCGAGCATGTCCTTGGCAAGCGGCTCGATGCGGGAGGGCGGGGGCCAGAAGCCGTCGTCGGGTCCGCCCACCTCGGGCGTCCAGGTGAAAGCCTTGGGCTTGAGCAGCGTGTCGCCGTAGGTCCAGTCATTGAACTCGCCGTTCACCTCATACAGGATCCGCGGCCCGGGTCCGGCGGCATAACCATTGAGTTCGGTCATCTCGTCATTCCACTCCTGGAACCGCAGCGAATCGGGCGTGCCCGCCGGCGTCCAGCCCCACGGATGGATGAGCAGGTCGCTGTAGGTGTGGAACGAGAACCCCGCGATCGGCCGGAGCGCCATGACCACATCGCGCTGGATGCGCGTCTCGGGCTCGGAGAAGGCCGAGGGGCCGCGATATGTCTCGTTGGCGGGAGTGCCGCTGGAGCCGCTGTTATTGAAGCCCCACTTGAAACCGAAGTTGCGATTGACATCGACTCCGTCGCCAGCGCCGGTGACGCCGTTGAGATTGTTGTCGCGAAGGTTCTTGCGCCAGAACCCGAATGCCGCCGTGCTGTCGAAGATGGTCTGGTTGTAACGGTACCCATCGGGGTTGACGACCGGCACGAAGTACAAGCGGCGTGAGTCCAACAAGTACTTGGCGCGCGGGTCGGTGTCGTAGCGCACCAACAGGTCCTGCAGGAAATACATCAGCGCCTGCATGCCGCCCGGTTCACGCGCATGCGTGAGAGAGTTGAAGAATGCCACCGGACGTGTGTCGGTGCCCACTACGCGTTTGCCGAGTTGCAGTCCGAGGATGGGACGGCCCTGGATCGAGAAGCCCAACGTGTCGAGCTTGTTGGCCACGAGGTCGCGCGTGTCGCTCGCCACCCAGTAATCGAGCTCGGAGCGCACCTCGGCCAGGGTCCAGAAACCGCCCAAGGCCCCCGCGCCCAGATCGCTCGAACGGGCATTCCCCGCGGGATCGGGCTGGGCCGCGCCGGTCCGGCTCCGCTTGGCGCTCAACTCGCGCCGCGCGCGATCGGCAGCCGTGCGTCCGGGGTCGGCATCGAGCACCACGACCCTGGCGCCCAACTGCGCCAGTCGCTCGGCATCGCCGGGCCATTCGAGCAGCTCGACCGCGTCGCTACGGTGCCGATCGATCACATCGAAGCCGGCCTCGAGCAATCGCGACAGCGTCATCGAACCCTCGAGTGCGACGCGCACTCGCCGGGGACCCGCGGCGTGCGCGGTGGCGATGCTGCAGATGAGCAGGAGTGCGGGTAGGAGCCGGGTGAGTCGGGCGCGCATTCAAAGTCTCCCAAAGGGTCGGCCGATGAGCCCCAAGTCTAGCATGGGACCTCAGCGGGCAGGTCGGCTAGACTCGCGGGTCCATGCACCGACTCGTGTGGTTGTTCGACATCGATGGCACCCTGTTGTTGACGCAGGGGGCCGGGCGCGATGCACTCGTTCTGGCCCTACGCGATTCATTCGGGGTGGAGGACGACCTGGAGGGCATCCGCTTCTCGGGCCGCACCGACCCGTTGATCGTCGGCGACATCCTGGCGCGCCATGGCCTTGCGTTCGAGGGCGATGGCCAGGCGCTGTTCTGGGACCGGGTCGTGGCGCACATGCACCTTCTGATGCACCCGCCGCGCGGGGGATTGCTCCCGGGTGTGCCCGAAATGCTCACGGGGGTGGAGGCGGAACCCGGTTGGGTCCCCGCACTCCTGACCGGCAATGTGACCCGCATGGCGGCCATCAAGCTGGGCGCGTTCGGGGTGCGCGAACGTTTCGTGTTCGGCACTTATGGCGAGGAGGGCGTGGATCGTGACGCGCTCGCACGCCTTGCCGTGCAGCGCGCCGCGGCGCGTCATGGCGTGGGGCCGGAGCACTGCGTCGTGGTGGGCGACACCGAGCATGATGTGCAGTGTGCTCGCGCCGCAGGTGCGCACGCGGTCGCGGTGGCGACCGGGTCCCGGACGTTGGCGCAGCTTGAGGCCTGCTCGCCGGACCTGGCGCTGGCGGACCTGACCGAACCCGCGCGCCTATTGGACTGGGCGCGGCGACTGTAGCGAAACCCTAGAGCGCTGCCGCCTCGTCCAGCTTGCTGCGCGCACCCAGCAGGAGTTCGAGCGCGTCGTCCAGGTTGTGCACCGCGGGCGAGCCGGGGAACTCGTCGATCAGGGTCTGCACCGGGCGGTACAGCACCGGGAAATCGCAGCTCTGCAGCAGGGATAAGTCGTTCATCGAATCGCCCATCGCAGCAACGCGGAACCCTGCGCTCTTGAAGCCGCTGACGATCCGCTCTTTCTGGCCGCGGATCCGCAGCTTGAATCCCGAGATCACGCCGTCGGTGTTGACCTCGAAGCGATTCGAGAACAGGTTCACGCCACCCAGTTTTGCCGCGAGCGGCTCGCTGAACTCGTGGAACGTGTCGGAGATGATGATCACGTTTCCGACGTTGCGCAGATGGCTGATGAACTCGCGCGCGCCAAGGTAAGGCTCGACCGCATGCGCGATGCGGGTGAGGTCCTCCAGCTTGAGCCCTGCCGCTGCCGCGGCGCTGACTCGGCGGCGCATGAGTTCGCTGAAGTCCGACGTGTCGCGCGTGGTGAGCGTGAAGTCGGAGATGCCGAAGTGCTGCCCCAGCAGGGGCCAGATCTCGGGGGCGAGCACACCCTCTAAGTCGAGCGCGAAGATCATGAGGCCGCGAACGATAGCACACCCGCCGGGCGTGGGCGGCGTAAGCGGTTACAGGTCAGTGATTTCAGGGCGCATAGGGCGTAATGCTGTTGATTATTCGGCCAAGCTATCGCCATGCAATAAGTATTTCAGTTGACGGGGCTTATGGCCGAAAATACACTTGAACCATGGTCAAGCGAATCCGAACCACACTGGCGCTCGACGCCAAGGACCGACTCATCCTTCGCCTCGTCCAGCGCGATGCCACGCTCGCGCAGGCGGGAATCGCGAAGAAGGTGGGCCTGTCCACGGCCGCGGTGCATGAGCGGCTCAAGAAGCTCCAGGCCTCGGGCGTGATCCGACGCTGGACCGCCGTGGTCGAGCCGCGCCTGGTGGGCGCCAGCGTCACGGCGTTCGTCGAAGTCTTCTTCGAGCACCCACGGTTCGAATCCGGCTTCATCCAACGCGTGCAACTACTGGATGAAGTGCTCGAGGTGCACCACATCACCGGGGAGTTCTCGCTGCTCCTGAAGACCCGCGTGCAGGACATGGAAGCATTGCAGAGCCTGCTGCTCGAGCAGCTCAGCGCACATGAGGGCGTTCGCCAGACCCGCACCGTCATGGTGCTCTCGACCGTGAAGGAAGAGACTTACATCGATACGGTTCTCAAGGGAGAGACAGCATGAGCAAGCACATCGCACCCGCACAGGTGCACGAGACGCTGCACCGACACCTGCTCGCCGACGGCTACGACATGGTGCTCGATCTGGAGAAGAGCCAGGGCCGCCGCCTGTGGGACTCGCGCCATGGCAAGAGCTTCCTCGACATGTTCTCGTGCTTCGCCTCGCTGCCGGTGGGGCTCAACCATCCCAAGATGGCGGACGGCGATTTTCGCGCCAAGCTGCTGCGCGCCGCGCTCGCCAACCCCACCAACTCGGACGTGTTCACCACCGAGTACGCCGAGTTCGTCGACACGTTCGCACGCGTGGGCATCCCGGCCGAACTGCCGCATGCGTTCTTCGTGGCGGGTGGCGCGCTGGGGGTGGAGAATGCGCTCAAGGCAGCCATGGACTGGAAAGTGCGCCGCAACATGGCCAAGGGCGTGATGGGCGAGAAGGGCACGCAGGTCATGCATTTCAAGGAGGCCTTTCACGGCCGCTCGGGCTACACGGTGTCGATGACGAACACCGCCGATCCGCGCAAGTACCAGTACTTCGCCCGCTTCCCCTGGCCGCGCGTGAGCAATCCCAAGCTGCGCTTTCCGGTGGATGCCGCCGAACTGGAGCGCGTGGCGAGGGCCGAGACCCAGTCGCTGGCCGAGATCCGCGCCGCCTTCGCGCAGAATCGCGATGACATCTGCGCCATCATCCTCGAGCCCATCCAGGCTGAGGGCGGCGACAATCATTTCCGCGATGAGTTCCTGCAGGCATTGAAGGCCATCGCGCACGAGCACGATGCATTGCTGATCTTTGACGAAGTGCAGACCGGCGTGGGTATCACGGGCAGGTTCTGGGGCTACCAGAGCCAGGGCGTGACGCCCGACCTGCTGGCGTTCGGTAAGAAGATGCAAGTGTGCGGCATCCTGGCCGGCGGGCGGATCGACGAAGTGAAGGACAACGTGTTCGCGATCAAGAGCCGCATCAACTCCACCTGGGGCGGCAACCTGGTGGACATGGTGCGCTCGCAGCGCTACCTCG
>JBDSKE010000175.1:0-7811 GCA_039917105.1 Candidatus Eiseniibacteriota bacterium
GCGCGATGCGTTGGATGGCGTCGAGATAGGCACCGCTACCGACGGTGGCGAGCGTACCCACTACACCCATCATGCCTTTGGGACTCGCATGCACCGCCGCGTGCGCGGCCGGCTCGATCACATCCACGATCGGGACGTCGAAGCGAGCTCGCAGCGCATCGAGCGCGTGGCTGGAGGCGGTGTTGCACGCCACCACGACGCACTTGACGTTCTGACGCACGAGGAAGTTCGCGATCTCGAGCGAGAAGCGGGTGATCGTGCCCTTGGACTTGTTGCCATAAGGCAGCCGAGCCGTGTCCCCAAAGTAAAGCACCGACTCCTGGGGCAACTGGCGGAACAACTCGCGTACCGCGGTCAGGCCGCCGACGCCGGAGTCGAACACGCCTACGGGTCGATCATCATGGAGTACAGGCATACGTTCCCCTCAGGGCCAGTCGTGCGGATCGAGCGGGCGGTCGAGCGGCAGATGACCGGCCAGCGAGGTGATCGGTGTCCCGCCGCAGATCAATTGCACGCGTTTCACTTCGGGCAGGTTGTCACTCAGTGTGCGCAGGAGCGAACCCACCGCCAGTTCCTCGGTGCGCGCACCGCCGGTGAATGCCTGCCGGAACGCGCCCGTGAGGTCGAGCGTGAGCAGGCCCTGATCGTCCAGGTAGGCATGCATGACTGCCGTCCCGGTGGGCAGGATCGTCACGCCCCCTCGCGTTGGACCCTCGCCCAGCGCCTGGACCAGTTGCGCGGTTCGTTCGTGCAGGGTTTCCTGCTCGAGCATTTCGCGCGTCTCACTCATGAGTCGCTCGCCGAGCGGATCGGGGAAGTACAGCGTCATCGATCGCATGCCCGCCTGGGTCGAGTCGGCGGGCAGGCTGGCGACCACCCCGCGCGGCGCGCGCGACGCCCACCAGCGGACGCCCACAAGCACCAGCACCACGAGAGCGCCGGTCAGCAGGGCCGCGCGCGCAAGGCGCGATGACTTATTCATCGAGTTGGTACGCCACGATGCCCTCCGCGATGGCTGCCGCGAGCCGCCGCAATCCGGCTGGCCGCATCAGGCGGGACACATCATCGGAGGAGGTGAGCGTGGCGCACTCCAGCAGTACGCCGGGCGCGTTGACGCCCAACAACGGCACGGGCAGCCGTTCGCGCACACGCACCGGGCCGAATCCGCTCTGTTCGAGCGCTCCCACGATGGATTCCGCGAGTGAGCGGCTCGAGACCGCGTACCGCAACGCCACATCACGCCATGGCGTCAGCGACACCGGAGTGTAACCGCTCGTGGATGCATCGGGCGCATCGGCCGGCGGACAGTAGACGGTGACTCCCCGCGCGCGGGCATTGGGATAGCTGTCGAAGTGCAACGAGACCACGAGGTCGGCCCGCGCCCGATTGGCCGCTTCGGCCCGATGTTCTTGGGAGATGGCACGGTCGTCGGAGCGTGTCAGCACCACCACCGCCCCGGTCCGGCGCTCCAGTTCGGGCGCCAGCAATCGAGCCAACTGCAGCGTGAGATCCTTCTCGATGGCGGTGCCCGCAGTGGAGCCCCGGTCGGTGCCGCCGTGCCCGGCGTCGAGCACGATCACTCGGATCGTGCGTGGCCCAGCGGGCGCCTCGGCGGCAAAACGCTCCAGCCCGGGCAGCACCCCGCCCGAGAACTCGAGAGAGACGCGGCCTTCCTCGCGAAGCAAACGAAAGCCGCCGGTCTGGGGCGCCAATGCCAACTCGAACAGCACGCTGCCCGCTGCGGGCAGCACGTGCAGGTCGCGCACCAACCCTTCCCCGGGCAGCGAGTCGGGGAGGTTGCCTGCGAACGCACCGGGCACACGCAGGCGAAAACGCGCGCGGCTGCGTCCTGCCACTTCGACGGCGGCGGCACGCTCGGCGGGGAAAGTCAGGCGCGTGATGCCAGCCACCACCTGCACGCGCGGTGAACCCACGAATCCATCGGGCGGCGCCACGCGCACGGCCCGAGCAACGGGATCGAACACGAGCCGAGCGAGCGAGGAATCACGCGCCAGTGCGGGCAACAACGAGATCGGCACGAACAACTCGCCGTTGCGCGAACGCACCGAACCGGCCAGGCGCACCGTGCGGTCGTCGACGATGGCGATGGGCGTGTCGACCGTGAGGGTGATTCGCACGGAACGCGCGCGCAGCACCATCTTGCGCACATCCGCGCGCCAGAACCGCGAGGCATCGAGCAAGCGCGCCAGATCCTGCGCGCTCAGCATGTCGAGGCCCTCGATGGCGACCACCTTCGCCGACAATACACCGACTGCGGCGGGCACCGGGACCTGTGGCGGGTCGAGCGGTGCGGGTGCAGGCGCGGGTGCCGCGCCCACCAACACGATCAGCGCCACCAGCACCGCCGCGCGTCTCATCCGCGCCGATCCACATCACGCTTGGCGCGATCGATCTCGCGGCGCGCGTCGCGATCGGCGATGGCATGGCGCTTGTCGTGGGTCTTCTTGCCCTTGCCCACGCCGATCAACAATTTGGCGAAACCTTTGGAGAAATAGAGTTTGAGCGGCACGATGGTGTTGCCCTTCTGTTCGATGGCTTTCTTGAGTTTGTCGATCTGGACTCTCTGCAGCAGCAGCTTGCGCCGACGCACCGGATCCACGTTCCAGCGGTTGCCCTGCTCGTAAGGGGGGATGTGCATCTGCATGATCCACGCCTCATCGTTCTCGATGATGGCGAAGGCCTCGTTCAAGCTGGCCTTGCCAACCCGCAGACTCTTGACCTCGGTCCCGACCAACACAAGGCCCGCCTCGAGCGTGTCGAGGATGGTGTAGTCGTAGGTCGCGCGGCGATTCTGCGCAATCAGCCGATTGGGATCCTGAGTGGCCATAGGTGTTCGGGCCCCAAGCGCACAACGCCCGTCGGAAGCGGCACGGGGCGGCGGGCCCAGCCCCGTGTCAGGCGGGCATCAGCGTGATGGAGGTGATTGGTGCGGAAGGGGGGATTTGAACCCCCACACCCTTGCGGGCGCTAGAACCTGAATCTAGTGCGTCTGCCAGTTCCGCCACTTCCGCACTCAGACGGGCCGCGAAATCTAGGCGAGGGGCGGGGACAAGTCAAACGCTGGCGCGCCAATTCCCACGCCCGGCCGGGACGCCGAGGGACCCTCGCGGCGGCCGGGCCCGGGCGCGGGCCTTGGCATGAAACCGGCTTCAGCGATAGCGCTCTTTCAGTGCACCCCAGGTGCTCGGCAAGGCCGCTGTCGTGCCGCAGATATTCACCGCGCCAGGCGAGGGAGCGCAGCGATTGCCTGCGGGTGTCAGCGTGCCGGTGTAGGGATTAAGCGAGTCGAAGAGTTGCCATTCGTGCGTGTCGATCGCGCGTCCGATCGAGCGGTCGGCGGCGGACTCGAATGAGCGAAACGTGTAGGCGTCCACCACCACCGTGTCGGGGCCGGTCACCTTCCATAGGATCACCGAATCACCCGTGTTGCCGAGCGACAGACCGAACGCGGGCAGGCTCTTGAGCTTCTCCCAGTCGTACGACATTTTGCCGGTCACGAGCAGCACGCCACCAGGCGCGAGCGTGCCCGTGAGCGCGTAACGCGGGATGGAGTCGGCATCCGAGATCAGGAAGCCATCCAGGACGAGGGAAGAGGTGCCGGAGTTGATCACCTCGACCCACTCATCATCGCGCGAGGAAAAGGCGCCACTGCCATCCCAATCGCGTGCCGGGCCGGCGAGGATCTCATTGAGTTGCAGCATGCCGTCGGCGCAGGCGGGTGTTGCGCCGGCAGGCAGATTGAAGGTGAGAGCGAGTGCGGCGATCGAAGCGAGATGAACCAAGCGCATGGTGCGCTCCTGTTGCGGGGGCGGCGGTGGATGGGGGCGGTTGTGGAGTGGGCCCCGGCGGTCGAGCCGCGGTGATGTCGTGCGCGGGTGTGGATGCGCCCGCACCGCCGGTGCACTGGGACCCATCGCATGTCGCGTGCCGCGAGCCGGCCCAGTGGCGCGTGGGACTTACACGGCCACAGGCGGACGCCCCTGTCGCGCATGGCGACAGCGGCGTGAATGACGTGGTCGGCGGCGGACGGCGGCGATCCGCCGCGCGGGGTGGGCGGCGCTAGGAGCTGCCGTGCTGCGCCAGGAAACCCGCGATCCGTGCCAGCCCCTCACGAAGATTGTCCTGGGAGTTGGCGTACGAGAGGCGCAGGTAGCCTTCGCCCTCATCGCCGAAGCCGGTACCGGGCAGGGTCACCACGCCGGCCTCCTCCAGCAGCCGATCGGCCAGTGTGCTCGAATCGAAACCGGTTGCCCGCACATCGGGCCAGGCGTAGAACGCGCCCGGGGGCATGTAACACCCGACACCCGGAATCTGGTTGAGCCCATCCACCACGAGGTCGCGCCGCGCGCGGAACTCGTCGAGCATGGCGCGCACTTCGTCCTGGGGCCCGGCCAGCGCTGCGATGCCCGCCATCTGCACGAATGTGGCGGTGCACGAGTTGGAGTTGTTCATGAGCGTGGCCACCCGTTTGGCGAGCGGCGCAGGCATGATCCCAAATCCCAATCGCCAACCGGTCATCGCATAGGTCTTGGAGAATCCATCCACGACGACCGAACGTTCGGCCATGCCCGGCAGCGAGGCAATGGAGCGAAACGGTGACTCGTAAACCATGGAGCCGTAGATCTCGTCCGACACCACCACCAGGTCGTGCCGCACCGCCAACTCGCGCACCCCTTCGAGCGCGGCATCGCTGAGCACCGAGCCGGTGGGATTATGCGGCGAGTTGAGTACGATCATGCGGGTGCGCGGGGTGATGCGCGCAGCGAGCGCAGGCACGTCCAGGTCGAATCCGCGCGAAGGGTCGAGCGGCGTGGGCACGACCTGCGCATCGAGGAACGACGCGACCGAGGCGTACGTGGGGAACGCCGGCATGGGGATGATCACCTCGTCGCCCGGCTCGAGCAGCGCGAGCATGGCGAAGAACAGGATGGGCTTGGCGCCCGGTGTGACAATGATGTTCTCGGCGGCGCACGGGATGCCGCGATGCTCGCGCCAGGTAAGGGCGATGGCCTCGCGCATCGCGGGTAGGCCGGCGGCCGGCCCATAGTGCGTGTGGCCCGCCTCCAGGGCGGCATCGGCCGCCTGGCGGATATAGCGCGGCGTGTCGAAGTCAGGTTCGCCGATGCCCAAGTGGATGATACTTCGTCCCTGGGCTTCAAGGGCCTTGCCCCGCGCCAACATGTCGAATGAGGCGGCGGTGGACATGCGGCTCATGCGCTGCGCGAATCTCATGGACTCTCCGTGACCGTCGTATCGCGTGCCGCTGGGCGCGTCGTCGCCGCAGGCCTTGGCCTGCTCCGCGAGCGTCGCGTCCATTCGGCGCTCCATACCGCTGGTGACCCCCGCCCCCCACCGCGTGCGAGCGCAAGCGACAACCGTGCCGTGCCCTGCATTGCCGGCACACGCAACTCGAGCCGGGTGCGTTCGCCAATGCCCGAGAGCGATCGCAATGTGAGTCGATCGCCGTCGGTTTCCGGCAGATAGAGGCTTTCGCCGCGCCGCACACGCCAGAGCGCGTGCGACACCGCCCAGCCGCTTCCGCCGGGCCCTTCGCCCTCGGCCCGCACCACGGTCGCGCGTCGCACTGCGGCGCGCATCCACGCGTGCTCGCCCCAGAGTTCGTGGCGGAGCGCCAGCGTGAGTCCGTCCGTGGTGCCGCGCCATTCGCCCCACAGGCCCTGTCGCATGCCCACGGGGCGCGATGCGCCCATGGCCGACTCACGCCGCGGCCCGTGTTGTTCCTCGAAGCCCGCAGCGAGCAGGGCATTTTGTCCCATGCGCCGAGCCAACTCAAGCGCTCCCCGAGCACCCGTCACGCCGGGCCGGAATGCCCACAGCGCGCCATGGATCACCGCATGCTGTTCGGCACCACCGCGCGTGAACGTGACTGCGACCGCACGGGCCGGGCCGCTGCGCTTGGGCTCGGCCAGGGAGCGGAATGCGCTCGAGCCGCCGCGCAGTCGTAGCGACAGCGCGTAGCCGTCCTCCACATGGTCGATCGCGCCTTCGGCGCGCCAGCGACCACGTGCATCGCCCACCACCTCGGCGGCCAACCCCTCGCTTTCCAGCGCGGCGCTCGATTGCCACGCGCCGCGCGTGCCGACCGCGCCGAAACCGGCCGGGCCGTGCCGCGCCCGGATCCCATGCAGGCGACGGCGAGAGAACTGACCCGAGAGTAACTCCAGCGCTCCGTCCTGCCGGGCATAGGTCGCGCCCTCGCCCGAGCGTCCGCGGTACTGCGCGCCGCTGCCGCGGTCGGTGGCATCGCGACTCCAGGGATCTGCGGCCGCCCCCAGCAGCAGGCCGCGGCCCCAGCGTGGCGCAAGCCGGCCAAGGCGGACGGTGCCGCCGGCAGCGGCCGCCTCGAGCCGACCGCCCGAGAGGGGATCGTTGCCGTCGCGCAGCGTGCCGCCCGCACCATGACTCCTGAAGCGCACGCGCTGCGAGCGCTGTGAGGCGCCGCCCACGCGCCCCGCTGCGCCATACGCCAGCTCGAGATCGCCCTCGGCGAGCGAATCGGCGGCCTCCAACGAGTAGTCGCCGTCGTCGGCCTCGGGAGGGGGCTCGAGCGTCTGGGCGCGTGCCGAGCCGATTCCCAGCAGGAACGCGCACACCCATGCTGCCATGCGCGCACTCACGAGCGCTCCCGTCGTTGCGGCGTCCACGCCAGCGAACAGTGCGTGGTCTCGCCCAGGATGGGATGAGCATCGAGCCGCACTGCACACGCCAGTCGACCGCGTTCCGCCCGCACTCCCACTGAGGCGCGCAGGGGCGCATCGGTGATTTCGGCCCAACAGACCAACGGTCCGCGGCCCAGCATCGCGCCCGCCGCACGAGCGCCATCATCGCCGCCGCGCGGCGAGCGCAACACCAACCACCCCGCCACCTGTTCGCCGCCGAAACGCACGCCGGACTCGAGCGGCCTGGCAAGCGGTGGCGCCACTCCCCTGCTCCATAACTGCGGCGCCGACACCCATACGCGCACAGCGCGGGCGGCCTGCATCCACGCGCCCGCACCGGCCTCGGCGCCCACCGCGCGGCCCAGCACACCCGGCGGCGCGGCGAACCACTCGCGATCGCGGCGAAGCACGGCCCGGGCCGCGACTGCGAACCCCGGCTGTTTCACACCCACCGCAAGTGCGCCTGCGTCCCAACCCACGGCGGGTTCGCCAGTGGAAGCCACCCCCACCGCGACCCGCAGGGAACGCATCGCAACGCCTAACGCCAAGGCGCGCGTCTCGAGCGAGGGCAGCGCGAACCAGCGCGTGACGCCCACCTCGGCCCCGGCCGATGCCGCGCCCGCGAGACCATGCTCGAGCATCGCGCCCGCTCCACGCGCTTCGCCTGGGATTGCGGCACCGCCGAACTCCTGGGCCCGCGCGGGGCAGGCGCAACAGGCGCACGCGAACATGAGCGCGGCTCGCGCTGTGGCCGGCGCAAAATCGAACCCGGCCCTCATGGCGTCACCCCGTCCACGCGCAATGCCAAGAAGCGCGTGAGTTCGCCAGCGCCGCTCGCCGGATGGGCCCGCAGCGACGCCATGTACACCCCGGGAGAAAGACCTTCGAGCGCGAAGCCGCGCTCCTCATTTCCGCGCGCGGCCGACTCGTGCGCCAGTCGCGCCACGCGCCGGCCATCGAGTGCGTAAAGTTCCACCGTGACGCGCGCATCGCGCCATGGCAGCGACCAGCGCACTGCGAGCGGGGTGCCGATGTGCACTCGAGTGGCCGCCAGCGCGAACGCCACCGCCCCGGGCGGTGTGGGCGGCCGCGGCGGGTGGAGCGGCGTAC
>JBDSKE010000176.1:0-4335 GCA_039917105.1 Candidatus Eiseniibacteriota bacterium
GCTCAAGTGCGGCGCCAGCAGGACCACCGCGCTCAGGTGCAGTCGCCCCTCCGCCACCGCGTCGAATATGCCCGGGACCCTTCGCGCTGCGCGTGCCGCCTGGATGCGCTTGAGCGCCGAGTCCTCGGACATGTGCAGCTCACCCACGCAGTACAGGTACATCGAGGGATACGCGGCCGGCAGGTACAGCCGTCGCTCGTCGAACTCGGCGATATGGACCAGCATCTCGGCGGTCGTGGCATTCTCGCGTGCGACGATCGCCTTCAAGTCATGCAGCAGCACATGGTCCGCGAGGTGGAACAACGAATAGGTCTTCATGGCAGGCATCCGCGGGGGCGGGTCGCGGGGGCCGGGGCGCACGTTCTTTGTATCACGGGCCTTCGCGACGCTCGTGCAGCCCAGCCCAGCGCCGAACGCGAGTCAGCGCGACAACTTTCGAAGCGACAAGCCCGCGAGGCCACGCGCACCCCCGCGCCGCACGCTCTCGCACAAGGTAAGGCGGTACCACCGGCCGGATGCAGACACGCTGCCTGAACTCGTCAAGCGCATTCTTACTATTCAGCCCGCCAGCATCGGTAACAGTTCAGGCTGAACAAGTTCGCGTTTGCCCCGCCTACGCCCCTCCCCTAGCCTCGCCGCCCCATGAGCGACACGCCCGATAATACTCCGCCGCGCCCAGCCGATAACGCCGCCGACCCCGCGGTCGACCGCAGCGATCTGCTGCGCAAGGCTCTCAAGCGCTACGTCGACAAGCTGGGGCGCAAGCTCAATGCCCTGCACACCGACTTGGCCGAGGCCGAGCGCGGACCCGAGTACCGCCGGTTCGGTGAAACATTGTTGGCCTACGCGCACCTGGTGCCGGCCCGCGCGGCGCAGGTCACGCTTGCCGACGCGAGTGACCCCGATCGCATGCTCGACATCGCGCTCGACCCCTATGTGTCGGCGCCCGCCAACGCTGCGCGTTACTTCAAGCGCGCGGCCAAGTGCGAACGCGGCCTGCGCGACACACCGCCTCGCATCGCGGCGCTTGACGCGGAGATCCAACAGTTGCGCGCGCAACTCGAGGCCCACGCGGCGCCGGTCGCGACACCCGAGGAGCGCGAGGCCGCCGAGCTCTTGCTCGAGCAGGCGTTGTTCGCGCTCAGCTTCACCGTGCGTGAGCAGATCAAGGCGCCGCAGCCGCTGCCTCGCAAACAGTTGGGTCTGGCACCCGAGCCCGAGCGGCGCGGGCCGCAGCCCACCAGCGCGGCGCCCAAGCTGCGGGGCAAGCAGCCCGAAGTGCTGGGCAAACTGGTGCCGTGGCGCTATCGCACGCAAGAGGGCTGGGATGTGCTGATCGGCCGCAGCAGCGATGGCAATGATCACCTCACGCTGCACATGGCACGGCCCGAGGACTATTGGTTCCATGCGCACGGTTGCCCGGGTTCGCATGTGGTGCTGCGGCGCGGCAAGGGGCCCAACGAACCCAGCAAGTCCACGCTCGAGGAAGTGGCCGCTTGGGCGGCGTTCCACAGTAAGGCGCGCAGTGCCGGCAAGGTGCCGGTCAACTACACGCAGAAGAAGTACGTTCGCAAGCCGCGCGGTGCCAAGGCGGGGCTGGTGTACATCGAGCGCGAACGCACGGTCATGGTGCGGCCGATCGAACCGCCCAAGGACCGCATGGCCGACGCCGCCAACGAGAACAGCGCCGACGAGTAGGGGCCTCGTCGACGCTGCTCGTGTGCCGGGGGCAAGGGGCCCCTCGGCGGTGCTTTACTGCAGGATCACCTTGCGCGAATCCATGACCTTGCCGTTCACGCTGTAGCGAGCGAAGTAAACGCCGCGCTGCGCGCGGGCACCGAACTGATCGCGCCCGTCCCAAGCTGCCGAGAATGTGCCGGCCGCTGCGTCCTGATCGATCAGCGAACGAACCAGTCGTCCCTGCAGATCCAGAACGGTCAGCGACACATGCGCCGGCTTCTCCAGCGTGTAGGCAAGTTTCGACGACAGGCCCGGATTCGGACCCAGCAGGCTCAGGCCCACACCCTCCGAGGTCGGCACGGCGCTGGCCTTGTCGTCATCGCCGTCGTCGTCCCCTTCGTCCGCCTTGTCGGCACAATCGCCATCATTGAACTTGGGGCCGTGCCCACGGCCCCGTGCAGCGCTTGTAGCTAGAGTTGTAGAGGTGGTGGATGACAACAGGTGGTGACGGTGACAGAAACCCTGGTGCGGCGTGGCCAGGTACGGGAAGTACGGCAGGAACGGCCGGTCGTTGAAATCAACCCCGTCGCCGAGCAGATTGTTCGGAGCGTGATTGAAGTCGGGGGTCAGCGGATAACCACCCGCGGCAGCACGCACCGTGATGTCGAATACATCGTCGATCGGGCGGCGTCCGTTGGGATAGCCACCCAGGTCACCTCCGAGCACTCCCAGACGACTGGGCGTGGCAGTGGGTGCAATCGCCATGTTCAACCGCATCTCCTCGCCCGGCGTCACGCCGGCGGGCATGGTGATTCCGGTGATGCCGGTGAGGAACACCGCCACCAAGTCGTTACGCGGCGCCGGCGGAACAGCGATGCCGAAGATCTGCGAGATCAGCCGCGCCGGTTCTGGATCGAGCACATATGGCAGGAACTGACCGTCGCCACTGGGCTGGCTCGAGTTGAACTTGTCCTTGTCCTTGCGCGGGATGACTTCTTCGTTCACGAGCGGATTACCCAGACGTGAAACCTGCACGTGCGCGCCCGACTCGGACGAGGTGCCGTCCGCGTTGAGCGTGCGGCTCGCGAGGCGCTCGGACGTGGACCAGATACCGATGATGTTGTTGTTCGGGTCCACCGCGCCGCCGTTCTTGGTCAGGCGCTGCATGGGAATCTGCAGTGCGATCGAGTGGATATTGAAACCACCCAGCCCGTCGATCCCGCCACCCAGATTGCCGGGCGGACGGCGCACGGTGAGCAAGTCGAAGTGAGCGCCGGTGTCGATGAAGAACGGATCGTCGCGCTGACCTGCGAACACCTTGGTCCCATCAGACAACGTCATGATCGCCGTCCTGGCCAAGTCCGCGTAGTTCGGGGTCGACTTGGGGCCGATATTGACGGGCGGAACCGGCAAGTTCGAACCCAGCACGGTCGGGGCACCGTTGTCGTACCGCGTCACGGTATAGGTCTGCCGAAGATTGAAATCCGGATCGGTCAGCGAGGTGATCGGGCCGGTGTTGTACAGGAACGTGTTCCCATTCTGGACCGTGGTCGTGAACTTGAACTCGAACACGATATGCGGCATCGCATCGCCGACGTTGTCCACCTTGATGTAGTAATACGCGTTCTCGTCGAAGTTGTAGAAGTTCGGGCCGTTGCTGGCCTCCTGGAACGGGATGAAATCAGCCGCGATCGTGACCGTGTTCGGCTGGTCCGGACTGACGAACGCGTAGACGTCCAGGTTGTCGATCGTGGGATCCTTGGCGATCGTGTAGGACTCGCGATGGCTCGACGCCTGCACAAGGTTGGCGGCTCCGGCAAGGAAAACAGCACAGAGCAAGGGGGTGAGTCCGCGTTGCACGCGCATAGCAGTAACTCCTGAAGACAACAGGTTGTGGGAGAATCGCAGGGGTGGGCAGAGGGATGGTCGTCCCCGTACACTGGGCCGGGCATGTGAACGGAGCATGACGACACATTCTCGCGATAGAGAAAGCCAGTTTCGTGCCGCTTCTAGGACTTTCTCGCGCATCCTTGTGCAGCGTAAAACTGCCCATAACAGGTGCCATGGGAGGCTGAGCGTGTGCGCATCCGCGGTGCCGAGTCCTCACTTGCTTCAATCCATGGCAGTTATTGCAGGGCGGCGATGCGCTAACATGCTGCCAATCCGGAGGTGCCTAGCGATGCGAATCCTGTTCAGCCTGCTGGTTGTTTGCGCCTCACTGTTCGGGGGCGTTGCCAGCTCCGCCGATGCGCCGAGCAGACCCGCCACCGTTGCGGGCAAGGGCGTGCGCACGGTCTACCTGATCCGGCATGGTTTCTACGAACCCGACTCCACGGCCGACCCGCGTTTGGGGCCCGGCCTCAACACGCTAGGTCGCCAACAAGCCGTGATCGTGGGGGGTTACCTGGCCAGCTTACCCGTCAAGTTCAACTCGCTCACCAGCAGCACGCTCACCCGCGCGCGCCAGAGCGCCGATTGGATGGCGCCAGCCATGCATATGAAGGTGGCGCGCGACTCGTTGCTGAGCGAGTGCACCCCGCGCTCGGCCAATCCGGGGCTCAACAGCAGCCAGAACGATGCCGAGATCGGGCAATGCGATACGCAGCTACAGGCGGCGTGGGCCAAGTACATGCGCCCCTCGCCCGAGGCCGACAC
>JBDSKE010000177.1:0-3043 GCA_039917105.1 Candidatus Eiseniibacteriota bacterium
TGTTCGGTGCGCGGGCCTCATTCCTTTCGGGCCAGAATCTCGGAATGGTGATTCTGGGTCGGGTGCTGGAACCCGCCGCGCTGGGCTACTTCAAATTCGCCTTCCAGATGGTGGAGCGCTTCGTGGAGCTCGTGCACACGATCCCCACTTCACTGCTCCCCTCACTCACACATCTGGTGGCGCGCGAGGAATACGAGCGACTGCGCAATGTGTTCGATCAGGCATTCCGACTCGTGCAATTGGTCGGGCTGGTGCTCTCCTTCGTGCTGTTCGCATACGCGCGCGAGTTGACGCTCTGGCTTGGCAGCCCGCTGTTCGAACCCGCGGTGCCGGTGCTTCGCGTGTTGGCGCTGGTGCCGATCGTGCGAACGGCACAGCAGCCGCTCACCATGCTCTTCCAGGCATTGCGCCGGCCCGGAATGGTGCTGGCCCTGGCGTTGGTCAAACTCCTGACCGAGGTCGGAGGTTACCTGCTGCTCCTGCCCGCCCTGGGCGTCATGGGAGCGGCGTGGGCGAATCTCGGGGGCGCGACCGCATCCTATCTGGGTGCGCTCGCACTCATGTTCGTCGCACTCCCACTGGGTGCCTCCTCTCGCTTGAGCGATGCGGCCCGGGGTATCCTGTTGATTGTTCCAATCCTGCTGCTGGTGCTCGCGGCGGACCGGATATTCGGCCCTGTGCACTCGCTGCCGGTTCGCCTGGTGCTTTTGGTTCCGGGCCTGGTGGGAGTATTCGCGTTCGGCTTCATCCGGCGATTCGACCTCGACAAGGTTTCCACACTCCCCCTGCGTTCCGAGGCGCTGAAGCGAGTGCGTGACCAAGTGGTCCGCGGCGCCAGCACCCTCGCACGTGTGTTCGAACCCAGGAGGGCCGCATGAGCGCCCCGCGCGTGTTGGTGATCATCCCTGCTCACAATGAGCAGGACAGCCTTCCCAAGACGATCGCCGAAGTGCGTGCCAAGGCGCCGAACGTGGACCTGTTGATCGTCGATGATGGCTCGCGTGACGCCACGGCCAAGGTGGCGCGCGCAGCCGACGTCCTCGTGGTGCGGCATCCCGTGAATCTCGGGGTGGGCGGGGCGCTGCAGACGGGCTTTCGTTACGCCGTCGAGCATGGCTACGACATCGGCGTGCAACTGGACGCAGACGGACAGCATGACCCGGCTTACCTTGGCATCCTCTTGCAACCCATGTTCAGGAATACCTGCGATGTCAGCATCGGCTCGCGCTACGTGGAATCCACGGGATACCGTGCGCCATGGAATCGGCGCTTGGGCATGTTGCTGTTCTCGGGGGTGGTCAAACTCGCATTGGGCCAACGCATCACCGACACGACCTCGGGGTTCCGCGCCTATTCGTTGCCCGTCATGCAGGTCTGCCAACACGATTTCCCCAAAGATTTCCCGGACGCACCGTTACTCATCGCGCTCGCCCGCCGGGGATTCCGGCTCGCCGAGGTTCCGGTGGTGATGCGAGAACGGCAAGCCGGGCAGTCCTTCTACACGCTGGGCAAACAGCTCTATTACCCGTACAAGAATCTGTTGGCGTCGATCATGGCATTCATCCGTCGTCCGGTCTGACAGGAGAGTCTCGTGGAATTCCTATCGAGGACACAACTCATCACCGCCCTGGGTGCGGTGGCGCTCGCACTGTACGTATTGGACTTGGTGCGTCGCCGCAAGTTGGGCGAGGAGTACTCACTTCTGTGGGTGATCGCGACGGCCGTCATCGCGGTATTGGGCTTCTCGACACCCCTGCTCAGGTCGATCACGCATGCGCTCGGCGTGTTGGGGGAAGCTTCCACTGTGTTCGCCTTCGGCCTGGCCTTTGCCGTGGCCATGCTCCTGTATCTCTCCACGAAGCTATCGCGCCTGGGGCTCGAGAATCACATGTTGTCGCGCGAACTCGCGCTGCTTCGGCACGAGCTCGAGGAAATGCGCGGGAGCGCAGGGGAGGAGAACCATTGAAGCGCGCAATCCAATTGATCATCGGTCTGGCGATCTCGGGTGTTGCCATCTGGTACTCGAGCCGCGACGTGAAGCTGCCCGAACTGCTGCAGGCCCTGCGGTCCGCCAGTTTATTGGGATTCTTCGGGGTGATGGTGGTGACGATTTTTGGTTTCTGGTTGCGGGCGGTGCGCTGGCGCTTGTTCCTGCGCACCCCGCGCAAAGTCTCGACACTCAGCCTGTTCAGTTCCACCATGATCGGCTTCATGGCGAACAACGTTCTACCATTCCGCTTGGGTGAGTTCGTGCGTCCTTGGGCGCTCTCGCGCCGAGAGGGGCTCTCCAAGAGCATGTTGATCGCCACGGTCGTGGTGGAGCGCGCAATCGATATGATGACGCTGCTCGCGATCTTCGGGGTTTCGCTGATGCTGCATCCGATCGGCGAGACGACCGATGCGGGACGCATGGTTCAGGGAGGCGCCAAGGTGTTGATCGTGCTCTCGGGCATGCTCACGGTGATGGTGATCGTCGCAGAACGCAATCGCGCCCTGGCGCATCGCATGCTGGGGCTGCTCCCGCTCAAGATACGCGGTCGCGCGTCGGAGCTGCTGGACCGCTTTCTCGATGGGTTCGCACTGTTCCGTGACTTTGGCAAGCTCGCGCAGGCGTTTGCCATGTCGTTCGCGATGTTCATGTGCTTCGCGGTCGCGCTCGCGTTGAGCATGTGGTCACTTGGCATCGTGGCGCCCTGGTACGCGGGTTTGGTGATGTTGGTGGTGACCGCGATCGGCATCATGGTTCCTGCGGCGCCGGGCTACGTGGGCACGCTCAACTACGCGTGCGTTGTCGGGCTCAAACTCTTCGATGTGGACCCGGCCCTTGCAGCGGCATTCGGCTGGTTCTACTTCTTCAGCCAATGGCTCCCGATCACCGCGGTCGGCCTGTACTACCTGAACCGCGAAGGGCTTTCGCTGGCTTCGCTGGGTAAGGCCAAGGAAGTGGCGAAGGAGGAGATTGCTTGAAGCCCATCGCCGCCTTAGCGCCGAAAGTGCCGCGCGATCTTGCGGACGGCCTCACAGACGTCATCGACGTCGTGGT
>JBDSKE010000178.1:0-11621 GCA_039917105.1 Candidatus Eiseniibacteriota bacterium
CGAGCCGCGCTCGTAGTAGACCTCGCGCTGTTCCCGGATCCCCAATCGGAAGTAGTACTCCACTTCGCCGCCCGGCGTGAAGGAACGCGTGAATGTGGCGTCCCAACAGTGGATGTGCCGACTGAGACCATAGCGCTGCGACAACACTTCGTGATTGCCCACGTCGTATGCCGTCGAATAATCGAAGCCCCAGTTGGGCGTGAGGTCATAGTGCAATACGGCGTTGGCGGTCTGGTTCGAGCTCCAGCTGGGACCCGAATACCCGCCGCTGTATGAATACGCGACCGATAGGCGCCAGCTTTCCTTGAAGGAATCCTCGGTCACGACTTCATCGCGCCGCGCGGTCTGCTCCACGGCGAGCCCGGCAGTCTGGCCCTTCTTCACGCCGGAGCTCGCAAGGCTGAACCCGGCGTTGTAGCCCAGATTGCGAAGCGGTCGGCCGAGGTAGGGATCGATCAGGGCGCTCACATCCGCCGACAACACTCCCGGCGGTTGGATCCGGAACGACTGCGAGATCGGCGATAGGCCGCGCTTCTGCCCCTGCTCTCGCCACAGTAAGTTGTAGCTGGCGAAGGTCGAGGAGGTGAGCAGATTGTCGAGCTTGATGATCTTCTCGCCCTTCTGGTAGCGGGCGGCAAAGCGCTGCTCGAGCCCGTAGCTGACGCTGCCTCGCTTGAACCCCGAGATGCCGATGTCGCCAAAGGAGCGGAAACGTTCCTGACGGGCCCCGAGCGAATCGGTGAAGGTGAGACCGGAGAACTGCGGGCTGTAGCCGATCGCGGCCGTGGGCGTCACCGAGTGGCGGATCGACAGCGCCCGCAGGGGCGTCGTAAGGGTGCGGTAAAGGGTCGTGCTCAGACCCAGGGCGCTGCTCCAGGTGGCGGCCGGCACCAACTTGTTGCCCCGTTCGTCGAAATCGAACACTACGGCGTTGCCGCTCAGGGAAGGCGCGAAGTTGAGCCAGCCCATGAGTCGTCGCGAATCCGAAATCGCGAACGCCGAGGTCGCGCCACGGCGCGTGAGCCGCTGCTGGTCCAGCACCGGCGTCAGTCCACCCAACGAGTCCCCCGTGTAACCGCTCACGAACGCGCGCCGCGTGGAGTAGGACAGGAACCGACTGCTCAACGAGACATACGTGGTCTGAAGCGACTTGCCGAACCGGGTGTCCTTGAACAGGGCGTAGCTGCCAAGCGTGCGCGTGGGAAAGCTCACCGACAGGCTCGGGGCGCTGATCGTGAGGTTGTTGAGCGAGGCGAAAGTTCCGATACGGGCGCCCGTCAGCGGCCCGGTGCCGTCGGAGTCGGTGTACAGGCTCTGGTCGGCATCCAGATCCTGGCGCCGATCGACCACCGCATTGAATGCGGCCCAATCCGCCGAGTGCGACATCGAGACGCTCGACACCAGGAAACGGTTGAGCCGCTGCTGCAGAGTCCCACCCGAAGTGGCGCTGGCGTTGTACTCGCGACTCGAAACGAAGTTGCCTCGCGCCACCAGTCGCGTGCGGGGAGTGATGTCCTGTGAGTGATCGGCGTTGAAGGCATAGTCGTCATGGCCGGATTGGTCATTGCGCTCGAACCGGCCATCGAACCGGCCATCGAATGCGTACAACAACTTGTAGTTGCCCTCCGCCCGCAAGACCCATGTCGGCTGCGCCTGGTAGTAATCGCCCGAGGCGGATAGATCGAAGTACTCGTTGGGCGCGTAGTAATAGCCGGCGTTGCGCACGAACTGACCGGTGCGATTGTTGAATCCGAACTCGAACTGCGGGAACAGGAACCCGGAATGCCGCCCCGGTTTGATGGGGAAAACATAGAACGGTAGTGCCAGGATGGGGACATTCCGCAGGTAGAACACGACGGGCTTGGCGACGAGTTTGTCTTTGAGATAGATCTTCATCCAGCGCGCACTGAAATGGTAGTGCGGTGCCGCCAGGTCGCAGGTGCTATAGGAGCCACCCAACACGTCGAGTTGATTGTCTCCCACCTTGCGGATGCGCGAGCCGTGGTAGAGGCCGCGCTCGTAGGCCGTCGTGGCCTGGTAGATGGTGCCCTGGCGCGTCTCCATGTCGTAGGTCATGAGCTGGCCCTCGACCTTGTCGCCCTTCTCCACCAACTGCGGCTTGCCTTCTGCCACGAGCGTCTGCTGGCCGCTATCGAACGTGACCTTGCGTGCGTTCAGCTCCAGATCGCGGTAAGTGAGGTGCGCATCGCCTTCCAGCAGGATGCGGTCCTTGGGGACCACGAACTCGATGACGCGACCGTCGTACTGGATGAGCTCGGTCGCGATCGCCACCGTGTCCGTTTCGCTCACAGAGGGGCGATACTCGCCCTTCGCCCCACCCATGACCCGCGCACGATCGATCTTCTTGTCTTTGAACAGCACCAGAATCGTGTCGCCATTGGCGATGTTGGTCTCGTGGGTCTTGCCGGGCTTGTTCGGCGAAGAATACGCGTTGCGCGCGCCGCCGGTGGCGACCAGGCTATCAATCCGGTTCTCGCTCACGAACACATCCACGCGCCGCCCCGTGAGCCGGCTGGTCTCGCCCACCGTCCCCTCGCGTCGACCGGCGTAATCCATGCTGGCATTGCCGAGCACGACCACATGGCGGAGCTTGCGCTTCTCGGCGTGCAGCTCGAGTGTGTCGCCCACCACTTCGGTCTCGCCGTCCCATGCGCGCGGATGGCCAAGCAACACGCCCTTGCCCGAGGCGTCGTCGAAGAATGCGCGATCGGAGCGCGCGCGCAGGGTATCGCGCACCACCAGGACCGAGTCCACGGCCTCGGCGGTCTTGTGTTGCGCGTCCACGCGCAGCAGCAGCGCCGAAAGCAACGTCTCGCGACCTTCATCGTCCTTCGCTTTGAGTACCGGCGCCTCGGTGGCGACCGAGATGCGAGTCCGGCGGTCGTAGTCCACCTGTCCGGCGTTCAACTCGGTGCGATTCTCGTCGTCGAATCCCCTCACATGGCCGTAGGCGCGCACCCGCGAGGAGTCGCGCAGGTAGACCACTTCGTCGGCGATGATGCGCTGTTGCTTGTCGGTCCCGGTGACGCCACCCATGAGCCGCGCTTCGCCCGTGCCCCTGTCGTACCATCCGAGGGGGGCCTTGAGCGTCGCGTCCTTGTCCACGATCGTGACATCGCCGTCCAGGTTGAGGCGATCCTCGTCCTCGTTGAAGCTGGCGCGTTGGCACGTGACCGTGGTGCTCGAATCCCGAAGCCGTACGTGCCCTTCCAGGTGGAACATGCCTTCGGCTCGCAGGTATCGGCCTTGGTCCGCCAAGAGCACGCTCTTGCCCTTGGTCACACGCAGGTTGCCGTTGAGGAACACCACATCCCCCTCGGGCCCATGCCCGCCGGTCATGTTGTCCGCTGTGATCCGGTATGGCGTCTCGGGTGCCTTGGGGGCACCGGTCTCGGCAGCGCGCGGTGCGTTCGCGCACAGCACCCATCCGCATGCGAGCAGCAGGGCCGGCAGACGCCTCATTGCAGCTCTCCCGGCGCGCCGCCGAAAGCCTCCATGGCCTCGCCTACCGCGAACAGTGAACCTGCCAGCAGCACGCGCCCGGCGCGATTGCCGCGACCGTCCGCGCCGTGCTCGAGCACCGCCCCCAGCGCACCGGCCACACTCGCGTGCACCTCGGCCCGCGCCCCCAGCGTCGTAACGAGTTCGGCCAGCGCCTCGGCGGGCAGCGCGCGCTCGCTGCGGCTACGGGTCAACAGCAAGCGCGCCTCGGGTGCGAATGCGCGAAGGCGTTGCAGCATGACGCGCGCGTCCTTATCGCGCGCGACTGCGAACACGATGGCCGCCGGGGGTTCAAGTTCCATGTCGTCGCGCCACGCTTGGACCAAGCGGCGCACCCCGTCAGGATTGTGCGCCCCGTCCCACCAGAGTCGTCGCACGGTCGGCGAGGGTTCCAAGCGTCCCGGCCAACGCACTTCGGCGAATCCCTCGCGCACTGCCGCGAGCGGTATGCGCACCCCTTTCGCTCCGAGTTGGGCGAGCACCGCCAGCGCCACGCGCGCATTCTCGCGCTGGTGGCTGCCACAGAGGCGCATCTGCAGCTGGAACCGTCCCCACGGCTCACACTCGATGCCCAGCCGCGTGCCCCATGGGCCATACATGGCGGTACCCACCTCGACCACGTCGCGCGCCTGCACCAGCGGCGCGCCCACTTCGCGGGCCCGGCGCGAGATGACCGAGGCCGCCGCATCGTGCTCAACGCCGCTCACGCATGTCACGCCAGGCTTGAGGATGCCGGCCTTCTCGGCGGCGATCGCCTCGTGGGTTTCGCCCAGGATCTCTCCATGGTCCAGCCCGATCGAGGTGATGGCGCAGATCTCCGGAGTGATGACGTTGGTGGTGTCGAGCCGGCCTCCCAAGCCCACTTCAATCACGCCCCATTCCACTCCGTGCGCCCCGAACTCGGCGAATCCCAGCGCGGTGGCGATCTCGAAGAACGTGGCATCGCGGCTAGCGGGTAATGCCTGGATTTTCTCGAGCTCGCGCTGCAGCACTTCCTCGCTGGCCCAGCGGCCGCTCAAGCGGATGCGCTCCCGGAAGTCCACCAAGTGGGGCGAGGTGAACAGCCCCGTGCGCAGTCGAGCGGCCCTGAGCACCCGCTCGATGAGCGCGCATGTCGAACCCTTGCCGTTGGTTCCGGCCACGTGCACCGACCGGAAACGATGGTGCGGATCGCCCAGAGCGCCGAGCAGCGCCAAGGTGCCATCGAGGTCGAGTCTGTCGCGCCGACGTTCGAGCCCGTAGAGCTGCTCGAGCTGGCGCTGCAACAATGAGGTCACGGGCAGATCAGGATTCGGTCTTGGACGAACGGGGAGCGTTCGGGTCGTAACCGTGGGGCGAGACGCCACCTTCTGGGGCGAAGCCCCGGGTGCTGTGCCAGAATACGCGCAGCAGGTCTCCGACTTCATCGCGCATGAGCTTACGGTGCGCGATGCGGTCGATGAACCCCTTCTCGAGCACGAACTCGGCTCGTTGGAAACCTCGCGGCAGGTCCTCGCCGATCGTCTGCCGGATGACGCGCGCACCGGCAAAACCCACGAGCGCCCTGGGCTCGGCCAAGATCAGGTCGCCAAGCGACGCATAAGACGCCAGCACACCGGCCGTGGAAGGATCGGTCAGGACCGAGACGAAAGGTAATCCGGCGGCGCGCAAATGCGCCAGCAGGATGCTGGTCTTGGCCATCTGCATGAGCGAGAGGATGCCCTCCTGCATGCGGGCCCCTCCCGTGGCCGAGACCACCACCACCGCGCGGCGCTCATGCATGCCGCGCTCGATCGCGCGTGCCACCTTCTCGCCCACCACGGACCCCATGGAGCCGCCCATGAAGAAGAAGTCCATGTTGGCCACGCTCACCGGCACCGTACCCACCGTCCCCACGCCGCCGATGCACGCGTCCTTCTCGCCCGTGTCGCGCTGGGCTGCCGCGAGGCGGTCGGGGTAGCGCATCTTGGCGTCGCGGAACTCGAGTGGGTCGCCCGCGATCAAGTTGGCATCGCGTTCCTCGAACGTGCCCTCGTCCATCAAGTAGCCCAGATAGGTCCGCGCCGGCACGCGAAAATGGTGGTCACAGTGCGGGCAAGTCCATAGGTGTTGCTCGAGCACCGTCTGGAACAGCGCCTCGCCGCAGCCATCGCACTTGGTCCAGAGCCCCTCGGGCATCTCCGAGCGGTCCTCGGGCTTGGGGGGCGACTTGATACCGGTGCGTTCGCGTTTGAGCCAGGACATTGGGATCGGGATTCTCCGGGATGGACGCAGCCCGTCCCGCAGGCGGCCGGGACCGGCCCACCTTAATACCCCGCGCTGGCCGAGGCCAACCCGGGAAAACCCGGCGGAGGGTGTCGGCGTGTGGCATGGTGAGGGACGAATGGGAACGGTCGCTGCCAGAAGGAAGGACTGACTGCATGGACAAGTCCTGCCAGCCCTTCAGATGGATCCGCGCATGAGCGAGCCATTCGCCCACTGGCGTGCGATCCTCTCGGGTTGTCGGCCGATGCCCTGTCCGTGAGCCTCAAGCGGCAGTACGTGAAGCCGAACGATGCGTGAGGTTGGCGGCGCACCGCTCTTATCAAGAATCCCGGTCACAGATCCGCATCCTTCGCCATACAAGGGACGACTTGTCGTTCCCTCCCGCCGCCGAGGTGCCCATGTCATCCCCGAAGGTCGCTCCCGTGATTCACGCGGCCCCGCCCATACGTATCGTTCGCCGACATCATGCGCTGGTGCGGATCTCCCACTGGCTCAATGTGCCGCTGCTGCTTCTGCTCATCGCCAGCGGATTATCGATTCACTGGGCTGCTCCCGTGTTCCTGCATGCGCCCGATCCCGTGACAGGCAGCCGCGACATCGTGGGCGATGTCGGCGTCGCACTGGACCGCGTGATTCCCACCCGCGGCGCCTCGCGCGACTGGATCTACGACCACTTCGGGCTCGGCACCCGCAAACTTGCAGAGTATCTCCAACTGCATTGGTTGCTTGCCTACCTGTTCATGGCGAACGGATTGCTCTACCTGATCGGCCTGCTCGCTGGCGGCGGTTGGCGCGTATTGATTCCTCGCCCGTCCGACCCAGGCGGCGCGGTGGCGATGATGCGTTACTACGCCGGCTTGATCCCCATGGCGATCCTGCGTCGGCCGTGGCCGCACCCACCGGTGAAGGGGCCGTACAACGCCCTGCAACGGGGCGGCTACTTCACCGTGATCGTCGCGGGCGCTCTGGTGGTGCTGTCGGGTTGGGCGATGCACAAACCCTCGCAACTGGGCTGGCTCGAACGATTGTTCATCGACTACAACGGCGCGCGCGTTGTGCACTTCGCATGCATGGTGCTGCTCGGACTGTTCGTGGTGCCGCATGTGATCTTGGTGATTGCCGACGGCTTCGACACCTTCCGCTCGATGGTGACGGGTTGGTCCAAACGCGTGAAGGAGGACTCGCATGGCGAAGCCTGAGCGCCGCAAGGCCCCACCGCAGACGCCCAGCGAAGTCCCCGAGCGCCAACTCCGGGCGCAGACCCGTCGGGACTTCCTGTTGTTCACCGTCGGCACCATCGCCGCCGGACTCGGGGCGTGGTGGTTGCTTCCGAACGCTGTCCGCGGCCGCTTGCCCGGCGCCGCCAGCGAATCACTCGACACCTTGGCCGCGCGCGTCGGCCTGACCCAGGGCCGCCGCGACGCCACGCTGCAGGGCTCGCTCACGTTCGATGACGACGTCGCCGAGGCGCTGCAGTCGAAGGATCGCAGGGTACGCACCTATGCCAAGTCCGAGGTGACGCCGTTGCGCAACAACTACCACGGGCGCACACCCGGTCCCGAGTTCCTCCCCGACTGGACCCTGCAGATCTCGGGACTCGCCTCAGGACGCATCGAACGCTTCACCGCAGCGCAGTTATTGGAGCGGTTCCCCTTCCACGAGCAGGTCACGCGTCTGGTGTGCGTCGAAGGTTGGAGCGCCGTCGCATGGTGGGGCGGCATCCGTTTCGCCGATCTCCTCAAGGCGTTCCCCCCCGCCGAGGGCGCGCACTATGCTGGACTGCGCAGTTCGGCGAGCCTGGATGCCGCGGGACACCCCGAGCCCTACTATGTCTCGCTTGACCTGGGCACCGCACAACATACGCAGACAATGCTCGCCACCCATCAGAACGGCGTGCCACTCACATTGGCGCATGGCGCGCCGATGCGGCTCCTGACCCCCATCAAACTGGGGCTCAAGAACATCAAAGCACTCACCGAGATCGCCTACACGCGCACTGAGCCCGCGGACTATTGGCAGGAGCGCGGGTACTCGAAATACGACGGACTGTAAGACTTGTTTTCAAAGCACTCGGACGATGGTGTTCGCCCGAGGGTCGACACTCACCTGCCCATGGCAAGACTGGTCATGGGCGAGCTTCTCCGGAATCGCTCGCGCGCAAGCCCCGATGGTCCAGACCGGGCACAGTGGTGAGACTTGGTCCTGACCACCCTCCCTCATCCCTCCCGCACCATCAGTAAGCCATCCTCCGCCGGCTGGCGATAGTAACTGCGTCGCAGGCCTGCCAGATGGAATCCATGCGTTCGGTAAAGCGCCTGGGCGGCATCATTGCTTGCACGCACCTCGAGCGCCACGCGCCGCACGCCGCGCACCTCGCAGGTTTCGAGCAGGTCGATGAGCAATGCCTTTGCCACGCCTTCGCGGCGAACTTCAGGCGTGACAGCGATGTTCTCGAGATCGCAATCGGGTCCAAGGATGCGCGCCATGCAATAGCCCGCGCATCGGCCGCCGCGTTCGGCCACTCGCGCATACGTCTTGGGATCCCCGAGCAACTGACGGAAGAACGGCACCGACCAGGGATCACTGAACACGCGCCGTTCGGTCTGGACCAACCACTCCAGATCGCTCTCGGCCAATGCCCGAAGCAGGGTCGGGATCGCAGCGTGCGCCTTGTGGCGCACGCGATCCTCGGCCTGGGCGGGACGCACATACACCGGATCGCACTCGTGCCCCGGGGCAGGCAGGCCGACGCCGGGGCCACCATGAATGCGGGCAGCGACGGCCAGATCGAGCGCCGATAGACCCGCATGGCGAAATGCGAGCGCGGTGCTGGTGGGGTAAGCCGCCTCGAGCGCCGGTTGTTCGCGTGCTGCCCCGGGCCCCACGAAGCGAACCGAGTGATCCGGAACGAGCGCAGACGCTTCGCGAACCGCTTCGAGCAGTCGCGCCGGCGTGTCCACGCGCGCCGCCGCCAGCAGGCGCGTTTGGCCGCGCGTGTCCTTGCGATAGAAACCGGCGTACAGGTCGCGCCTTCCCGCGCCCACGAGCGGCACCACCAGCGCCTTGCGCGCGGGAGTGGCGTGCGCGAGTGCCGCCAGGCTCGAGGCACCCAACAACTGCGCGCCCGCAACGAGCGCAAAGCCCTTGGCGGTCGCCAGGCCGACACGCGCGCCGGTGAAGGAGCCCGGGCCGAGGTCCGAGGCGATCCAAGTGAGGTCGCGCGGCTCGACACCCGCCTCGGCCAGCACTTCACGCACGAACGGCGTGAGCCGCTGTGTGTGCGTGTGCCCGATGGACTCGATACGGTGCGCCAAGACGCGGTCGCCTTCCAGCACGGCGATCTCGCCATGGTCAGTCACCGCCTCGATCGCCAATCCTAGATCGCGCCGTTCGCTCACGCCGACTCCGGCAGGGTACGCCACGCTTCCAACAGCACCTTGCCTCGGCCACCGAAAGCGCTCGCGCGCAACACCCGCGCATCGCCCTCGGCCGGCTCAATCGCGATCATCAGGGCCTCGGCCAACCATGCCACTGGCAAGCGCTCCCCCCACTCCACCACGAGCGCACCGCGCTCGGCATACTCCTCGAGCCCAAGGCCCTCGACATCGCGCGTCACCTCAAGCCGGTACAAGTCGAGGTGGAACAGCGGCAGCACGCCCAAGTATTCGTTCACCAATGTGAACGAAGGCGAGCGAACGCGGGCACCAGGCGACATCCCGCGCGCCATACCCGACACGAAGCGGGTCTTGCCCGCACCCAGGGGACCGCGCAGCGCCACCACATCACCCAACTGCAGCGCCGGCGCGAACGCCGCCCCCAGTTGGTCGGTGCCCTCGACGGATCGCGTGTGCTTCTCCAGGGTTCCCGTCACCGTTGCGTTCGCCTTACGTCCCCACGCGCGGCGTCTTGGGTCGCAGCGTCATGAGCGGCAATACCATCTCCTCCACCGAGACGCCCCCGTGCTGGAAGGAACCGCGGTACTTGCCCTCGAACTCATGGAATCGCGTGGGATAGACGAAGTAGAAATCTTCTCGCGCGATCACATAGTTCTTGTTCACCCCGTCGTCGGGCAGCATGAAGTCCATGGGCTTGCGCAGGATGATGGCCTGCTTGGGATCGGTGTTCAGGTTGACGCCATACTTGTATCGCAAGTTCGTGCTGGTATCGCGATTGCCATGCACCAATGCGGCACGCCGACCCAGCACCGAGCCATGATCCGTGGTCACGACCACGGTGCAGTCCTGATTCGAGAGCGCATGGAAGATCTCGTACAGCGGCGAGTGCGTGAACCACGCCTTCATCACCGCACGGAACGCCGCCTCATCCGGCGCCAGTTCCTGCAGAATGTCGCTCTCGCTTCGACCGTGCGCGAGGATGTCGAGGAAGTTGAATACCATCGACACCAGCGACAGGCCGGCGAACGAGTTGATCTGACGGCGCGTGTTCTGGGCTTCCTCGGCATCGTAGATCTTGAGATATTTGGTGCCGCGATCCAGCTTGACCTGTAGTCGCTCGAGTTGCAGATCGAGAAACTGACGCTCATAGCGATTCTTCGTGCGCTCGTCCTTGCTGCTCTCCTGCCACAGGTCTGGATGCTTCTGGAACATCTGCGCCGGCAATAATCCCGAGAAAATGCTATTGCGCGAATAGGGCGTCGCGGTGGGCAGGATCGAGCAGTAGTACTCGCGCTGGATGTCGAACCAGTCCTCCAGCAGCGGTTCGAGCGTGAACCATTGGTCGAGCCGCATGCAGTCGATGACGATGAAAACCACCCGCTTGCCCTCTTTCAGGTGCGGCACGACCGCGTGGCGCACCACATCACAGCTGAGCAGCGGCCGGTCACTGGCGACACCTTTGGCGAACGCGTGCACCCACGCGCCATACTTGTCCTCGATGAAGCGGCTGAAATCGATGTTGAGACTCTTACGAAGGTCGCCGTGCGCTTGCTGCAGGCCTGCCTCGGGTGCGCCGTCGAGTCCCACATCCCAACGCGCCACATCGACCGAGAGGTCCACCCAACCCTTCCAGTCCAGCTTGCGCACATCCATCATCTGCCAGCGCTGCATCTCGCCCACGTAGTCGCGAGCGCGCTGTGAATCCTGGATGCGCTGCGAATCGAATACGCGCTTGCAGGCGAGGAACACTTGGGAGGGGTTCACGGGCTTGATCAGGTAGTCGGTGATGCGCTGCCCGATCGCCTCCTCCATGAGGGTCTCCTCCTCACTCTTGGTGATCAAAATGACCGGCAGGGACACATCGAGCGATTTGAGTTGCGCCAACGTCTCGAGCCCACCCATGCCCGGCATCATCTCGTCCAGGAGGAGCACGTCGTAGCGGTCCTTCTCGAGCGCCGCGAGCGCGTCCTCGCCATTGAGCACCGGCGTGACCGAATAGCCCTTCTGCTCCAGGAAGCGGATGTGCGGCTTGAGCAGGTCGATCTCGTCGTCGGCCCAGAGGATGCGTCGGGTGGTCTCAGTCGCCATGAGTTCCTGGGATCTGGCGCCGGGGCGCCGGGTGGGGGTGAGCAGGGCCATTGCAGGATAATGCCGCGCGAGGCGGGCGAGAAACGGACGCTCGTCGCTCCGCCATTGACCACATAGGAGTCCTACCCCTAGCGTCGGCTCCAGTCTCCTCGAATCACGACCCTCACCGCCCGAGGTCCCTGTGAATCGCTCCCCGATCGCCCGCCTCATCTTGCCCATTGCAGCCCTCCTGGCCGTAGCGCTCACCCTTGCCGCCGCCCCGGCCCGACCCAGGCGAAGTGCGGCTGGCCTGCCGCCCGGCGTGAAAGCCGCAGCGGCCCGGATCGACGGCGCACGTCTCGAGGCCGATGTGCGCTACTTGGCTGACGACCG
>JBDSKE010000179.1:0-13742 GCA_039917105.1 Candidatus Eiseniibacteriota bacterium
TCAGCGACACGGTCCGTTTCGAGTCCTCCGGCAGCTATCCGCTGCGCGCCTACTACGCCGACTGCCAACCGTGTTGCCGCGGATTTCGACTCGGCGGTATGGGACCCGCCGGGTCCGGCATGATGGCATTCACCACGGGCTTCAACTTCAACAACGATCTGGGGCCGTGCTGCACGTTCGGTTCGAACGGGCCGGGGCTGTCCCTCGTTCCCTCCGCGCTGTTCTTCCGCTCCGCGCCCACGGTCTCGGTTCCAGGCGCCGATTCGAAACCCGGCTCGGGGACCATCCTGCGATGCTGGGCAAGTCCGAATCCCGCGCAGGGCAGGGTCGTGCTCGCGCTGGAACTGGCACGTGAACAACCGGTCTGGGCCGAGATCTTCGACGCGGCTGGCCGACGCGTCGCATCCCTTGCCGATGGAGCGGTTCGCCCGGCCGGGGTGGTCAGCTGGGGTTGGTCGCCACAGGCGGGGGCGCTGGCACAGCGAGCGAGCGGCACCTATTTCTATCGGGTGCGGACCGGTGACGGAGCCAGCGCCTCAGGCATGATCGTCACGGTTCGCTGACCCACCCGGCGCCGTTCAGAAATGCCGGTAGGCGCTCATAGCGATGTATCCCCCGCTGCGATGCGTTTGTCCCGGGGACCAGCTCTCCTTGTACCCGCCGTGCAGACCGACCGAGACGCGCTGGGGCAGGAAGTTCCACTCAAGGAACACGCCGCCCTGGGCCGCGTCGCTGTCGTTGTTGCCTTGGCGCACGAGTTCGGCACCAACGAAGAGGCTCGTCGGCTGCTTCCAATCGAGATTGGAGACCTGGTACTGCACCGCCCCTCGGCCGAAGAGGTACTTCGCCGCACCGGCGTAGTTCCCCAGCAAGAACGCCCGCCAGTGCCGAGCGAGAACCATGTCGCCGTCGGCCTGGACGACGAAGCTGACAGGAGTCGCGACGCGGGTGGGCGCAGTCGCCGACTCGCGATGCTCCCTGCGGGCTTCGCCACCCACCAGCGCGCTGGCGCTGCCTCGCGAGCCAAGGACACGTGCGCCGGCCAGCAACGAGATGCCAGGGGACTTCACAGAGATGCTCGTGCCGGTCGAGTCATAGTTGTAATAGAGGTAGCTGCCGGTCAGGCGAACGGGAAAAGTCAGCTGCTCACCTGCCGGAACAAGTGCACCGAGGCCAAGGAATCCATACCCCTGCTGGTGCGTGTCTCCCTCCCAGCCGACGAGACCCTCCAAGATGCCGGCCTGAGCCCTGTGGTTCGGCACAACCAGGAGGACCAAGACGATGAGAATTGCTGCAGCGCCCGATCGGCGCCGGACGGACCGCCCGAAGAACCACTTCATCGGGAGGCCCGATTCACGACGAGCTCGACGATTCGCCACCCTTTGTCTCCCCGGACGAACGTCCAACGGTCGCCCTGCGAAAGGTAGATCTGCTGGATGCCGGTTGGAGTCTTGATCGAAGCGCGGAGATCGTTCACGGCGACCGCAGTGTCGCCATGGATGAAGACCAACGCGTCGGAGTGCCGGAGTGAAAGATACCGGTGGCGAGCGAACTCCTCGGTGTAACGACTGCGAACTGCGCTGCTGCCATTCCAGACACGATCGTCAGAGGGATCCGAGGGCGTGTAGTTGGCGTCACGAAAAGCTCCGCTCGGATCCCACAGGCGGAGCGCGGTCTCGACATTCCCGTGCAGGGCTGCCTCCTTCTCGAGGAAAATCGCCGCCCTGACCGCCCCTTCGGCGGGCTCCTGCATGGCCGACGCCGGGACGAAAGCCGCCTGCTCAGGGTTCGAACGATAAGCGCGCTCGGGCTCGGGAGCGAGCCGTACTGCAAGCACGAAGACCAAGATACCCAGCGCAACGATCCCGACGATGCCTGACACGACTTCGCGCGGTGTCACCATGGAGGAGCCTCGCAACCCAGTCGTGCGCGACGCCGAAATGGTCTCCGGGCGAATCGCGCGCAACTCGCTCTGGTGCCCGAGCATGCTGCTGATGGGCGCAGAGAGGTAGACGAGGCCCTGCCATGCGAGCAGTCCCGTCATGACCCACACATGCAACGAGTGCGGACCCGCCACCAAGAGTCCCACCGCCGCCGCGACGCAGAGACCCACCAGCACCGCCTCGTGGGCCACGATCCGAAAGGCGTGCAAGGGATCGGCGTCAGTGCGCTTCTTCGGAGTACGCAGGAAGACTCCCTGTTTCTTCACGAGCCCGAGCATGCACGCCATCGTCACCACCCAGGTCAGCCCCATCAGGATCGTGAACGCGGCGAGCGCGCGGCGGAAGCCGCAACCGAGGCGAACCCGCAGGGCCCACAGGAATCGGCTGGTGCCCACGAAGATGAAGAGGAACGGCACGATCAACACGGCCGGGGCGAGCGGCTGGATGAACAGTGAATGGGCGATCGTGAGCGCACCCGCGCCGATCAGCAACAGCACTGTGAACGCGAAGGTCATCGGATCGTTGAGCCATTGCAGTGCACCCATCAGGTAGTCCCATTGCTGCGCGAAGCTCAGCCTGTGGCTCCGATCGGCCCAACGTGCCCAGGGCATCAGCGCGGGCCAGTGGCGCCTGAGGATCTGCATTCCGCCGAAGGCCCAGCGGAAGCGCTGCTTCTTGAGCCCCTCGAAGTTGAGCGGCATGAGCCCGTGGCCAAAGGACTGTTCGACGTAGATGCCCTCGTGTCCCCGATCCAGCATCCGCAACGAGATCTCGGCGTCCTCGGTGATGCACCACTCGTCCCAGCCGCCCAACTCCTGCAGCACGGTTCGCCGAATGAGCCCCATGGTTCCCGCGAAGATGATCCCGTTGTGCTCATTACGGCTAGCCATAGAGATACGAAAGAAATAGAGATATGAGTCGTAACAGGCCTGCGCGTAATGGTCCTGGGGGACGACGTCGCGATAATCCTGGGGCGTCTGGACGAAGGCGACTCCGGGTTTGCGGAAGAACCCCACACACCGCCGCAGGTAGTCGGGCTCCACGACGTAGTCTGCGTCCACCACGCCGACCAACTCCGTCTCGGGATCGATCTGCGTCAGCGCCAGGTTGAGCGCCCCGGATTTGAATCCCGGCCAGTTCTCGACGTGGATGAACTTGAATCCCAGCTTCTCGCAATGCACCTCCAACGGCCGCCATAGGCGCTCGTCGGTGGTGTTGTTGTCGATCACCATGACTTCGTAGTTCGGGTAGTCCAGCCGCGCCAGGGCGTCGAGCGTCTTGATCACCATCTCGGGCGGTTCGTTGTACGCCGGCACGTGGAGGGAGACGCGCGGGAAGTAGTCCGTGGTCGGCTGCGGACCGACCACGCGCCGCCACCGAATGCGGCAAAGCACGTCGAGGATCTCGTAGCTGCCTGCGCAGAGCAGGACCAGCGCGAAGGCCTGAAGGAACAGTAGCCCCAGCGAGAAGAACAGGCTGAGGTAGCCGAGGTGCGCGCGAGCCGTGACCTGGACGATGTAGAAGAGGAAGTAGCCGCTGAGCGACAGCGTCGTCGTCATGCACGCTTGGCCAACCGCGTTCCAGTGTTCGGTCAGGGCAATGGTCAGCAGTGCAACGCAGGCGACCGGGATCCACCACGCCAGAGCAGGGGCCGGACCGTGGAAACTCCCGATGGCCCAGAATGCTGCCACTTCGATCGCAGCAACATAGGCCAACGAGAGCGTCCAGTGGCCAAGGCGGAGCCGATGCCCCAGCAGGTAAGCGAGGCACCAGCTCAGAGCGAAACCCAGCGCTTGCGAATAGATGATCTGGACGACGGGATGCGCCGCATTCATGCCAGCGGAGCCTTCCGTTAGGGGATAGGAGTTACCCTTGGTTGTCGGCGGTTGTGGCCTCGCTCTTGATAGCCGGCGGGTACCCGGGCTCAGGGCCATCCGACCACATCATAGAAATGGGCGCTGGATGGGACGGGGCCTCCCGATAGCCCCTAACTTAACGTGAGGTAATGGGTTACGGCGTCAACGTCGCTCGGCACTCAAGTCCTCGTCAATGGCACTGCCCGATGTTGGTCGTGCATTCGACGCGAGGTATCGGTGCGTCGCGTTCGTGCATCACCCCTGAGGAGGTGCCCTTTCATGAAACGCCCTTGCCTACTGTTCGCCTTGCTCGCCGTGGCGGCTCTCGCGCCGCCGGCGCTCGCTGTGACCCCCGAGAACATCACGCTCACTCCGGCGTCGTCGCCAGCGTCGTTCTCCACCCTGATCGGTGGCGTGGGCTTCGACCGCTCGACATGCGTCGAGGACGTGAGCTGCGACACGCTTGTGCTGGATGTCGCGGCCGGGGACTACACCGGCAAGAACCTGCGGGTCACGCTCGACTGGGCCATCCCCGCGAACGACTTTGACCTCTACTGCTTCCTCAACCGCCTGAACGGCCCCGAGGTGGGCAGTTCGCACGACGGCCCTCCCGGCACTCACGAGGAGTTCGTGCTGTCACTCAACGGCGTGATCGCCGCCCCGCGGCGCTACGTGATCCACATGGTCGCTTCGGCCACCTCGCCCGAGACCATCCACGGGCTCATGACGTTCGTGGCGCCTCCTGCGCCGCGAGTGGCAACCACGGCGGGCAACGACCTCGTGTTCAGTCCTAATGTCACGGTGCTGGCGCCCGGAGCGGCCCGCGACTGCGAGCCCAGCCTGCGCGTGGACACGCGCGGCACGTGCTACGTGGGCGGCATCCGCGGCGTTCCGGCCGGCGTGGACCTGTGGCGCTTCGACCTGGATCCCTCGAGCCCCACGTTCGATCCGCAGATGCGCACGGCCACCTACCTGGGCCAGCCCGATGCATTCGCGAGCCCGGACAGCGCGGGCGGCAAGGACGGCGGCGGCGACATCGATATCGCCACCTCGTTCCCAACGAACGGCTCGGCGACGCCATTCGTGACCATCGTGAGCCTTGTGGCCGCGAACATCTCGGCCGCGGTCTCGAGCGACCGGGGCGACAACTTCGCGCTCTCGCCCGCCGTGGCCACGGTGCCGGTGGATGATCGCCAGTGGATCGAGGCTGACGGGGACGCGACCGTGTACCAGTTCTACCGCGCACCAATCCCATCCACGGGACTGTTCGTGCAACGTTCCACCGATCATGGCGTCAACTGGGGCCCCGCCGCGCTTGTCAGCCCAACGGGATCCACGCCTGGCTACATCGACGTGGACCACAGCGACGGCACCGTGTACGTGTCGCACACCTCGAGCGCAGCACTGTTCGTCTCGCGCTCCTCGGATGGCGGCCAGACCTGGTCCACCCACACGGTGGACAACTCGACCAGCCACGGCAATCTGTTCGACCCCATCAAGGTTGGCGATGACGGCACCGTGTACGCAACCTGGAGCAGCCTGAACGCGATCTGGCTTGCGCACTCCACCGATCGCGGCGACACCTGGAGCGCGCCGGTCAAGGTGAGTCGCGTGGACACGCCTGTGGCGCTCTTCCCATGGCTCGAGGCGGGCAGCGCGGGGCGCGTGGTGTTGGCTTGGTTCGGCACTTCCAGTGCGCAGAACAACGACGGCACGGATTGGCAGGTGTACGCGGCGACCACCAAGAACGCCACCGCCACGAATCCTGCGTTCAACCGCGGCTTGGCGAGCGACCACGTGATCCACGCCTCGAACATCTCGCTCGGCGGACTGGGCGTGGACACGCCGGTGACGCCGCAGAAGAACCGAAACCTGTGCGACTACTTCCAAGTGGCGATCGATCCACTGGGAGCCTGCGTGGTAGCCTTCGCCGACGACCACAACGACTTCGACGGCCATACCTACGTGTCGCGCCAGCTGGCAGGGCCGGCCCTCTACGCCAGTGCGAACGGCGGCACGGGCGAACTGGCTCCCATCACTCCGCTTCCGCTGCCCACACCCGATCCATCGCAGCCGGAACTCGTGGACTACCTGCACGACGCCACCGGCTCGAGCGCGCAGCCGATTCCTGGCGACAATCCTTTCGACCTGCTGTCGGTGGACTACGGCTGCACGGTGCAAGGTGCGGCGCCACTGCTGTCGGTGCGCTTCAAGCTGAGCGATCTCGCGGCAGTGCCGCAGAACGCGTTCTGGAGGGCATTCTTCTCGGCGAACGCCCCAGGCGGCACGGCGGACCGTGGCGAGCAGTTCTACCTGCAGGCGGCCACCAACGGCGCCACCCCAGCGTTCACGTTCGGCCGCGCTGTGCGCAGCACGAACGGCGCCTACGTCCTCACCTCGCTCGGTGTCGCGACGAGCGGCGAGATTCGCTCGAACGATGACGAGATCGTGGTGCGCTTGTCGCTCGGTACTCTGAACCCATTCATCACCGGGCAGTCGGTGCAGCCCAACTCGGTGCTGGTGGGACTCAAGGCGCAGACGGGAACGCTCAACGCCTCGGCCGGGCGTGACATCGTGCGCGGTGGCGGCAGCTTCCGCGTATGCAGCGAAGTACTGGCGGTCGAGCCCTCGGTTGCGCCCGGCATCCGGCTCGGGGCGCCACACCCGAACCCGGCTCGGGGCGGCGTGACCGTGGACCTCACGCTCGAGCGCCCGCAGTGGGTCGAGGTGGGCGTGTTCGACGCGACCGGGCGGCGCGTGCGCACCGTGCAGGGCGGCGTGCTGGCTGCGGGCACCACGCAGCTCAAGTGGGACGGGCGCACCGAGTCAGGCCACGTGCTCTCCTCGGGTGCTTACTGGATCCGCGCCGTGGCGGGCGGACGCGCGTTCCGCCAGCAGATGATCCTGGTGAAGTGAGCTTGTCGGAGTGAGGCGGCATCGCCGGGGAGAGCATGGGCTCCCCGGCGGAGTCGTCTGGGGATCACTTCTCAATGAGGGCATCGCCGAGGTGCATGGATTGATGACTAGCTGATCATCGAAGTGTTGCCAAGGGGTCTCTCGTAATCTCCCGCCACCCACCCCGGCACCCGCAACTCGAACGCGGCGCCCCCGAGAGTCGACTCGAGCAGTCGGACGTCACCCCGGTGGGCGCGAGCCACGCGCCGAAGGATCGGAAGCCCCAGGCCCGAGCCCTCGTGGGAAGCACGCGCGGTGGCGCTGCGAAAGAAAGGGTCGAACACCCGTTCACGATCTGCGGCGGCAATACCTCGGCCCCCGTCGTCTACCCGCACCACCGCGTCCGAGCCATCATGTCCCACACTCACCGCGATTGGTTGGCCGAGCGCAGTGAACTGCATCGCGTTCACCAACAGATTGCGAATCGCGGCGCCAAGCAAAAGGGCGTGTCCGCGGACGATCACCTCGTCGGGGGCCGCGAGTCGCAGGTCTTGCCGACGCGTCGGATGCTGACGAAGCAGGTCCTCCTCCACCTCGCGCGCAAGGTCAGCGAGATTCACCGCTTCGCGCATGTGCGCCTGGTCGAGCACGCCTTGTTCCGCCCGTCGAAGCAACAGGAGTGCATCCACCAGTTCGCGCAGAGTCCGGGCCTGCCCGCCGGCGCGAAGAAGTCCAGCTCGGGCGCGGTCGCTCAAGGCCGGGTCTTCGAGCGTCAACTCCAGTTCTCCCGAGAGCCCGGTCAGTGGGGTCCGCAACTCGTGCGCGGCGTCATCCGCGAAACGGCGCTCCGATTCGGCGCGTGCGTCGAGCCGCACGATGAGTCGATCGAAAGCCGCCCCAAGCTGGGCCACCTCGGCGGGATCGCTGGCGTCACCGAGCTTCCGTGCTTCGCCGGTACGCGAGGCCTCGTCGGCTGCCACGGTCATCCGTGACAGTGGTTGCAGTGCGCGGGTCGCCAACGACCGGCTGAACAGGAATCCCATCAGCACGATCGGTCCACCGGCCAGCGCTAGGGCAACCGCCATGGCCGTGAGCGCATCGCGGGAGGTGCGCGTGGTCTTGGACGCCACCACCTGTAAACCGCGGACGGCGTCCACCGTCAGACGTCGACGCGGGCCCGGGAGTTTGTCCGGAATATCCGTCGCTGCCAGCGCCGTCCCTTGGGCGTCGCGAACCTCGAATGCAACTCCTGCATCGCCCTCCTCCTCCAGTGCAGCCGTTGCTACGGCGGCGGGAGTGAGTCCCGGCTCGTCCTGCCACTCCCTCACGAGGCTTGCCGCGATGTGGGCGGCGGCGTGACGCAACTCGAGTTCATCCTGGTTCTTGAAGGTGCGGGCAGTCCACCACAGCGAAGAACCGGCGAACAGGATCACCACCGCCAGGATGATGCCGCGCTGCAGGCGAGCAAGTCCCGCGGTGAGCGAGGGTGCACTCACTTGCGGATCTCGAAGCGATAGCCTTCTCCGCGAAGCGTATGGATCACCAGCTCACCCCCATCTCCGAGCTTGCGGCGCAGGCGGCTGATGATCACGTCGAGGCTCACCGAGGCCCCGTCGCTCGTCTCTTGCCAGATGTCCTCGAGTAAAGCTTCACGCTTGACCACACGCCCGGCCCGGAGTGCTAGTACTTCGAGCACCGCCCATTCGCGCGCAGTCAGCGGGATCTCTCGACCTTGGCGATGGAACCGGCGGGCACCGAATGAAACCACCGAATCGCCCGCTTCGAGCGCTATCAGCGGGGCGCTGGTGCCACGGCGCGCGAGCGCTCGCACGCGCGCCCGCAGTTCAGCCACAGCGAACGGTTTGCGAAGGTAGTCATCCGCGCCCGCTTCAAGACCCTGCACCCGGTCTGCGACCTCGCCACGCGCCGTCAGACACAGTACGGGCGTTTCATTCCCATTCGTACGCAGGGTGCGACACAGGTCGAGCCCGTCGCCATCCGGGAGCATCAGATCGAGCACGATCACATCGAATACTGCCTCACTCGAACACTGAACCGCACTCGCCACGCCGTCGGCCGTCGTCACCGCCATCCCCGACTCTTCGAGCGTGCGCTGGACCAGCTCGCGCGTGGGCGCGTTGTCGTCCACGACCAGCACTCGCGCAGGAGCATCCTCCTTTCGGTCTATGAGCTCACTTGTGCGCGAGGACGTCATCGGGTGTCTCCGAATTCCCATTGCCACGCGAACACGAGTTGCCATGTGCCGTCCGACTTCATGACGACGCCCTGTTCGAGGTTGAGGCGTTCGCTCAGTTGGTAGGCGAGCCCGAGTGTCCCCTCGGATTCGCGCCCACCCGGCGTCGAAGCCCCGAACGCTCCGCCCCCGCCCGTCAGGACTTCACCGATCAGGTCGAGCTTCGGGGTCAGGTCGCGCTCGATGGCAAGCGAGACCTCGTGCGAGTTCGCGGCCCGCATTCCCGCAGGATGACCGGTGAGAGTGTAGCTCACGCTCAACTCAACATCAGCTTGCACGTACGACTTGCTCACCAGCGCGCCGACCGTGTAGTCGGCGTAGCCGGTGCCCAACTCGCGATTCGCGGCCGTCGGCCACTTGACCGTGGTGATCACGGCGGTCTCGGGTCGGTTCCGACGTTCCGAGAGGAGTCCGAAGGTGGCCGAGGTCTCAAGATCACCGAAGCCGCTCAGCGCCCCGCCTGCCTTCGTGTGGATCGAGGCGTAGCTCGGCTCGATGGCGAGTGTGAGCCGTGCGAGCGGGCTGTACTCCAGCAGGAACGGCAGACCGAGTTCGGACTGCTCGCTATCGGAGTCGTACTCGAAGCCCGAACCAACGGTGAGCGGCAACGTGCGCGGCGCGGCGCCCGGGTTCGGGCGGGTCTTGAGGATTCTCGCCGAGGCAGGCAACGCCCCGGCGAGCATCACGAGGCTGAACAAGGTCACGACGGTGCGATTCACGGATGAGTCACCGAGGTGAGTGTCGACACCTCTCGTCCGGGCCCTTGTGCGCGGATGCAGCCGATGCCCTTCGCGTACCACTTCCTCGCCGTGCCGGACTCAAGCATCGACCACTCCTTGATGCGCACGCAGTTCGTATAGCTGCCGGCAGGAACCGTGACCTTCTCTGCGACCGCGATGATCTGCCCCATGTCCTCCGCTTCGCCGGCCAGGTACTCCTGCCGATACGCAGCGCCTGGCGTGACGGGGGCGGGCATGACGATCCCTGGCTGTGCGCCACCCACTCCGGCGAGCCACGAGCCATGTGTATCCACTTTTCCGCCAGCGTGGAACTCCCGCGTATCCTCGCCGAAGTACCAGACGTTCCCCTTCTTGTCCTGCGCATACCAATCGTACGTGTCCTCGAACAATTTGCCGCCGATCCAGAGCTCATCGTGCACGACCACGCACTCGACTCCCATGATTGTCTTGGTCTCGCTGGTCACCGCGACCCGGTTATCGCGCACCTCGCTGCCTTCTTTTTCGACGTAGCGTAGTTTGGTCCCCGGCTTGAGGGGGAAGTACGGGTGATCCACGCCGCTTTGGAAATTCGCGGGTTCGATCCTCGGGGCATAGACACTCTTCGCGGGATGCGCGACCCCTGCGGCGATGACACACGCGATCGTGACTGACACCACCAGAGTGCTCGCCCGCT
This sequence comes from Candidatus Eiseniibacteriota bacterium, assembly GCA_039917105.1. Taxonomy (GTDB): domain Bacteria; phylum Eisenbacteria; class RBG-16-71-46; order RBG-16-71-46; family RBG-16-71-46; genus CAIXRL01. The sequence goes on from JBDSKE010000179.1 coordinate 10,362, forward strand.
TCAATCGGTTCATACCCAGCCTCCTGTGCTCGTGTTCAACCGGAGGTCGCCACTCCGATTCGAGCGTGCGGTCCGGCCTTCGCCGACGGTGGTTCCGTTGGCTTCACACCAATCTACCCGTCAGGTCCACCTTCAGTTGCAGTGCGAAGGGCGAGACTGAATCGGACCTGAACGAGCGTGCCGACCAAGCTGCGCGGCAGGATTCTTGCGTGCGCCATTGCCGGTCACCGTCGCCCTAAGGAGCCGAGCCATGCGCGTACCACCTATCATTGCTGTCGTGAACGTCGCCGTCCTGGCACTGTCGCTGGCCGGCTGTTCCAAGTCGGGCGGGCCGACCTCGCCGCACCGCGCCGGGCTACCCGATGCGGTGACAGCGGATAGCGTTGCGTTGCTCGAGGACTTCTCCGCGCGTCAGGTGTTCCCCGCGACTAATTGGTGGAACCTGGATATCTCGCAGGCGCCGCTCGACCCCAACACAGGGGCCTTCATCGACTGGATCAGCGGCCGCACGCCGCAGAACCCGACCGCGACACGCCAGTTACATCCAGACTTCGGCCCGCCCCCCTACGGCATTCCTTACATCGGAGTGGGCGCGAATCAGGCGTTGGTCCCAGTCACCTATGTGCTCTACGGCAGCCAGAGCGATGCCGGCGCACCCGGGCGACCGCCCGGCTTCCCCATTCCCGACATCGCACGCACGCAACCCAACTACATCGAGGGCGGTGTCGCAGGCGGCGGCACCAGTGGTGATCGGCATCTGCTCGTGATCGATCGTGCGCGAGGGTTGCTGTTCGAGACCTGGGCCACGCGCTGGAACTCCGCGCAATCACGTTGGGAGGCGGGCTCGGGCGCGGTGTTCGATCTGTCGAACAACAATCGCCGCCCCGATGACTGGACCTCGGCGGATGCCGCTGGCCTCGCGATCTTCCCCGGGCTCGTGAGGCACGACGAGATCGCGGCCGCTGGCCCGATCACGCATGCGCTGCGCGTGACAACGCGCTCCACCAACGGCCGTGTATGGCCCGCCTCACATGTCGCGGGGTCCACCGCTGGCGCGCCGCCCATGGGCACACGACTGCGGCTCAAGGCGAACAAGGACATCAGCGGCTATCCGGCCGACGTGCAGAAGAGCTTCCAGGCGATGAAGACCTACGGCTTGATCGTCGCGGACAACGGAACTGACATGTATGTGTCGGGCACGATGGATCCGCTCTGGAACAACGATGTGCTCAATCCCGCCTTCCACAGCCTGCACGCCGATGACTTCGAGGTCATCATGCTCGGCTGGGGCGAGGGGACGGTCGGGGTGCCATGACGCAGCTCAGTGAAAGATCCAGCCGGCCACTGTGGACTCGAGCCCCCAGTAGATGAGTGCCACCGCCACCAGATCGAACGCGGCGTGCGCGATCATCACGAACCCTATGCGCCGCGTGATGGCGTAGATCGTGCCGAATACCAAGCCAACCACGAATGCCTGCTGCACCCCCGGCCAACCTTGGCCGGGGTAGTGCGCCGCGCCGAACAACGTCGAGGTCAGTAGGACGATGAGCGCCAGCGAGCCGCGTCGATCACCGAACCATTCCCGGAAGCGCTCGAACAGGAATCCGCGGAACAGGGTCTCTTCGCTGAACCCCGCGCCGACGAGGATGACGAACACCGTCCAAGGTAGCGCGGCCGTGTTGCCAGCGAGGTAGCCGTAGTACGCATTCTTCGGGGGTGCGCCGAGCAGCGGCATGATCACGGCTTTCATGGCCAGCTTGAGGCCGGCCCCGAACAGAATGCCGACGACCACTTCGGCCCACCAGTTGCGGGGGCGACGGAATCCGAGCTCGGCCCACGGGGTGTTCGTGATCCGCGCCCAGACCAACACCAACAAACCGCCGAACGGCGCAATGAGGCCGCTGGCGAGAGGCACAAGGAAGGTCGCGAGGATTCCAAGCGGCGTCATGCCTCCTAGGATACCCCGGGTCGCCACCGGGAATCACGCTGCCTCGTCCTTGCGCAGCGTGAAATTCTGCTTCTCGGCGACGTTGCCGGACTCCTCCATTTTGATCCGCAGGCGCAGGTTGTTCGCGCTGTCGGCCTGGCGGAGCGCCTCGTCGTGGGTGATCGCGCCGGCGCGGTACAGCTCGAACAGCGCTTGATCGAACGTCTGCGAGCCATCCTGTGAGTTCGCTTCGATCGCGGCCTTCATGGCAGCAATCTCGCCCTTGCTCATCAGATCGGCGATGCGCGGCGAGTTGAGCATGACCTCGATCGCGGCCACACGTCCCTGCCCCGAAGCCTTGGGCACCAGTCGCTGCGACACGATCCCGCGCACGTTGAGCGCGAGTTGCGAATAGATGGGCTCGTGGTGCTCGGCCGGAAAGAAGTTCATGAACCGCTCGACAGCCTGATTCGCGTTGTTCGCGTGCAGTGTGCCGAGCACCAAGTGGCCGGTCTCGGAGAAATGCAGCGCCGCCTCGACCGTTTCCAGATCGCGCATCTCCCCGATCAGGATGACATCGGGCGCCTGGCGCAGGGCGCTTTTCAGGCCGGAGGCGAACGACTCCGTGTCCACGCCAACTTCGCGCTGCGTGATGACACAGCCACGGTGCGGGTGCACGAACTCGATCGGGTCCTCGACGGTCAGGATGTGGCCACGCGTCTGGCGATTGCGATGGTCGATCAGCGCCGCGAGCGTGGTGGACTTGCCCGAGCCGGTCGCGCCGGTAACCAGGATCAGCCCGCGCTTCTGCATGACCAACTCGGTGAGTGCACTCGGTAGTCCGAGGGCGGTGGCATCGGGGAAATCGATTGGAATCAACCGTGCTACCAGTCCCATCTGCCCGCGCTGCTGGAACAGGTTCAAGCGAAAGCGCCCTACCCCCGCCACCGTGCGCGCGGTATTCAACTCGTGCGTCTTCTCGAACTCGCGCGACTCCTTCTCCGAAAGCACGGGGCGCAGGATCGCTTCGACCTGGCTCGCATCGAGTGGTCCGTCGGTTGCCGGGATGGTGGAGCCATCCACGCGATACAACGCCTGCGCATCAGCGGTCAGGTAGAGGTCGGAACCACCGCTTCGTTGCTGGCCAGTGAGCAGATCCTCGAGTGTCATGGGGATTCCCCTTTAGAGCCCGAACAGGCCCTTCTTGGCGGGCGGCTCGGGGGCGGCCGGTGCGGGCCGCGAGGGAGGCTGCACGCGTCCGGCGCTCGGAGCGGCTGCGCCCTCGGGTTGCGCCGGATGCCCGGTGCCGGCCGCGGTCTCGAACAGTCGTGGATTCGAGGACTTGGTCATGGCCACTTCGCGCGAGAGTTTGCCCGCCATGACGAGATCGCGCAGCGATTGATCCAGGCTCACCATGCCGTGCTGCGCTCCGGTCTGGATGACCGAAAGGATCT